>CAVHNP010000004.1:0-58382 GCA_963637505.1 Prevotella sp. CAG:279 | reverse complement strand
CTGCAGCTCCCTACGGAAGCCTCGCTACCGTCTTTTGCGTGCATATCATCACACCCTTGCAGTACTAGAAATGATTTGCCAACGATGATCTGAGAGTAATCTGCAATAATAAAATAAGAAAACTTTGCTTCACTAATGCGTTGAATTATGGTAAATTATTGTTTAAATCGAAATAAAGTAAGAATAGTGGGGAGAAGAATATGACAATTTCTCAGATTGGTATCATTGTAGCCATTTGTGTCTACCTTTTTGGCATGTTGCTGATTGGCTATATTTCATCAAAAAATACAAATGATGTCGGAGATTTTTATCTCGGCGGAAGAAAGCTGGGACCCTTTGTAACGGCAATGAGTGCCGAAGCATCCGATATGAGTTCCTACCTTCTGATGGGAATTCCGGGACTTGCTTATTTTTCCGGTATTGCGGATGCAGGCTGGACGGCGCTGGGCTTGATCTGCGGAACTTATTTGAACTGGCTTTTCACTTCGAAAAGGATTCGTAATTATACAGCGAAAACAAATTCCATTACGATTCCGGAATATTTTAAGAACAGATTCCGTGACAGCAGCAATATCCTGCTTTTTATCGGTGCAGCCTTTATTATTATTTTCTTTATTCCTTATACGGCATCCGGCTTTTCCGCCTGCGGCAAGCTTTTTGCTTCCCTCTTTGGTGTGAATTATCAGCTGGCCATGGTTGTATCGGCAGTGATCATTGTAGGCTACTGTACCACAGGCGGTTTTCTGGCAGCTTCTATGACAGATTTTATCCAGTCGATCATTATGACAATCGCTCTTCTGATCGTACTGGGCTATGGTATTGTTCAGGCAGGCGGATTTGATGCAGTTATGCAGAATGCTAGCCAGCTGGCAGGCTATTTGAGTATCAGCGCAACCCATGATAATGTTACGGGAGGGGCGCTTCCCTATAATTTCTTCCACAAGATCACTATGTTTTGCTGGGGACTAGGCTATTTTGGTATGCCGCATATCCTGGTTCGTTTCATGGCGATCGATGATCCGAATAAGCTGAAACTTTCCAGACGTGTGGCTTCTGTCTGGGTTACCATTTCACTCTTTGTTGCGGTTCTGCTTGGTGTGGTTGGCCGTGCTATGACAGAAACAGGTGCGATGACAGATCTGAATGCGTTAGATCCGAGCAGCTCTTCCAATGCAGAAACCCTGATCGTTGTTCTTGCGGAAATGATCAGCAGATATGGCTTTGTATTCGGCTTGATCGGAGGTCTGATCCTGGCCGGTATTCTGGCATCTACCATGTCAACGGCAGATTCCCAGCTGATCGCAGCAGCTTCCGCCGTATCTGAAAATATCATCCAGGATGCATTTGGTGTAAAGCTGACGGAAAAGGCAGCAATGATCACGGCAAGAGTCACCCTGATGGCAGTTGCTGCACTCGGCGTTGTGATTGCCTGGAATCCGAATAGTTCGGTATTCAGCATTGTTTCCTTCGCTTGGGCAGGCTTTGGTGCGGTATTCGGACCGAGCGTGATCATGTCCTTATATTGGAAGAGATGCAACCGCTACGGAGCGATTGCGGGCATGATCGCCGGCGGTGCGATGGTATTCATCTGGAAGTATGCGGTTCGTCCTCTGGGCGGTATCTTTGATCTTTATGAACTGGCACCGGCCTTCCTGGTGGGCGTCATTGTGATCGTGATTGTTAGTCTGATGACGAAGGCACCGGAAGCAGAAATTGTTGAAGAATTTGAAGAAGTAGCAGCAATGTAAGATGCTGCAGAAAAATCCCCAGCGCGAAGGCGCTGGGGATTTTTGTTTACTCCTCCGGATTCACCATATCCCGCAGAGGAACGGCCTTTCGAAGAAGGAAGAAAACGAGAACGGCAAAAGCAACCATATAGGCAGCAGCAAAGGTAAAGGCACCATTGTAGCCTGCGGCATCAATGATCGCACCAAAGGCAACCATGCCGATCGCCATACCAAAGTCAAAGCCGAGCCAGTAGGTAGAGGCTGCAGCACCGCTCCGGCTCTTAGGTGCAAGCTTCATCGCCATGGCATTAAAGGTCGGAGTCAGCATGGCATTAAAGGCACCAAGCAAAAAGGCAGAAAGCAAAAAGGCCCATTCACTTAAGGTAAGACCCATCAGAAGATAGGAGATTACATTTAAGGCAATTGCAATCAAGGCAACATTGCGGGGCTTCATCGCATCGAACTTGGAACCGAGGGCAAAACGAAGGGCAACACTGACAATGGCATTGATCACATAGTAAATGCCTACGGACTTGAATTCATACTGGGTTGCAAAAACAATCATATAAGTGCCGGCGCCGGAAGCGAAGGCAGTAAAGAGGATCATAAGAGCAGGGATAAGCGCTCTTTTTTCGATGAAGTCCTCCAGATGAATGCCCTTGGGACGGGCAGGAAGGGCAGCGGGATTCAGTTCCTGCTGCTTTTTTTCGTAGTTCATGGAGAAGGCAATGCCCAAAGCAACAAGTCCCATAAAGCCGCCGAAGATCATCGGCAGAAGGTAATTTTGAGAACCGGTGCTGGCGGCGCCGACTGCCATAAGAGCAAGGCAGACAGAGGGGCCGATTGCGCTGGTGACCATTTGATGCAGAGAGTAATAACCGATACCCTGTCCAACCTTGTCGTGAGGAAGTACCTCAGAGGCAGTTGCATTGGCAGCAGTAGAGTTTAAGGCGTTTCCGACACCCTGTACGACCTTGAAGATCAAAAGCATGACCATTGTGGTAGAAAAACCAAGGGCAAAGAGAGAAAGGGAGACGATGAAAGCGCCTACGACCAGGGTTGTTCTCCGGCCGAACCGATCGGTGATATAGCCGGCAAAGAAACGGCAGATTACGGAACCGATCGTGAAAAAGGTTCCAAGAAGGCCGCTTTGGGCAGCACTCATGCCAAGACCGTTAATGACATAGAGAGGCAGAACGGTATTGGTTACGGACATTGTAAACTGACATAAAAGAGCGTAGCAGACGATACGGATAAAGCTGCTGTTCCAGATATGGCTGAAGAGCTCTTTTTGATTTGCATTTGTTTCCATATGAAAAATACTCCTTCTAAAATGGGGACTGGCTGAAAAGCGTACGTGAGCAGAAGGCGAAGCAGGCGCTCCCCCTCCGCAAGCTGCGCATTTCCATTACAAAAAAATTATACATAGAATAAGAAAGAATTTTCAATCTACGTTGCGGATTGAGCCATGCATATTGCGATAAAAATCCGCAAATAGCATAGCTTAACGTCGTTTTATGCATTGGACAGCAGAAGAAGGCGGGCGGTAAACTATAAATTAGAATAGTAAGCGATTCCCTTCGTGAAAATTTTATAGAGGACTTTGTTAGCTTTCTCTATAGAAGCAGAAAAGAAATTAGTAATGTTAGAAGAATAAGAGAAAAAGGAGTTTAAGAGATGGCAAAAAAATATCCTTCATTGCTGAAGCCGGTTCGAATCGGTGATGCCGTGATCAAAAACAGAATGGTTTTCCCAAATGCTTCACCGCATTTTCTGCAGGGACCGGAGGACTATCCTTCTGATGGTTATCGGGCATATATGGCAAATATCGCCAGAAACGGTGCCGGAATCGTCACCATTGCAGAATGGGATCATATGCATGACAGATTTAATGATGAGATGGACATGGGACATATGCAGTATTTCGATACCAAGAATGCTGCAGTACAGAACTATCTGTCTCAGATGGCAGACGAGGTGCACTTCTATGGAAGCAAGCTGATCCTGTCTACAGATATTAATTTCCCGGAAGGATTTTCCCTGCAGGGTGGTCCTGCTTTTGGCCCTCCAGGAATGCCGCCAAAGATGACAGAGGCTTTCCCGAAGGAGAGAATGCAGGAGATCATCGATCAGTTTGTGGCTAAGATGACCAAGTATCGCAACCTTGGTTATGACGGAGTGACCATGCGTTTTGACATGATCATGCAGCCAAAGCCGGTTGAGAGAGAGGATGAATACGGCGGAAGCGCAGTAAATCGTGTAAAACTGGTGCTTGACTGCTACAGAGCGGTTAAGAAAAAACTGGGCGCAAGCTTTATTACAGAGGCTCAGATCGCCGGTGAACAGCCGATGGGCTATACCGGAGAGACACCGAACGGTTATACCATCGAGGATACCATTGCTGTTGCAAAGGCCGGAGAAGACTGCATTGATATTGTCCAGATCCGTGAAAAGGATATGACGATTTCACATCCGACAGGATATACCTTCCAGAAGGGAGAGCATCCGGTAATCAGTTATGCACGTCAGATGAAGGCAGCAGGAGTAAAAGAGCTGCTGGAGCCGATCGGTGGTTTCCAGGATCCGGACGAGCTGGAAGGATACCTTTCCGAGGGTGTCTGCGATATGATCGGTATGGCACGTGCTTTCTTCTGTAATCCGGAATACGGAAAGCTGATTGAAGAAGGCAGAGCAGAGGATATTACACCTTGTCTTTGGTGCAATAAATGCCATGGAACCATTCTTACAGAAAAGCCGGATCCATGGATTACCGTATGTTCTGTTAATCCTTACTTCGGTATGCAGGACAAGCTGCACAGACTGCTGAAGGAACCGGAAAGCCTGAAAAAGGTTGCTGTTATCGGCGGCGGTCCGATCGGTATGAGAGCAGCTATCATGGCAGCAGAAAGAGGACATAAGGTAACCCTTTTTGAGAAGAGCGATTATCTTGGCGGTCAGCTTTATCATTCTGAATCCTATTCCTTCAAATGGCCTCTTCGTGAGTTCAAGAACTGGGAAAAGAGACAGCTGGACAGACTGGGTGTAGAGATTCGTATGAATTGTGCGCCGGAGCCGGAAGACATTAAGGCAGAGGGCTTTGATACCGTAATCGCAGCAACAGGTGCTCAGGCAAATCTGCCGAAGAGCATTCAAGGCCTTCGCGATGAAAACGGTAAGGCTCTTGTAAGAACCTGCCATGATATCTTTGGTAAGGAAGCTGAGCTTGGCAAGAAGGTCATTATCTGCGGTGCTTCCGAGACCGGTATCGAGACAGCAATGTACCTTTGCCAGAACGGTCATGAAGTAACCCTTCTGACACGTCAGAGCGAGCTGGGACATGACTGCTCCAAGCTGCACTACATCACCATGGCTTGGGTGAAGCCGAATAATGATGGAAGCGGCAGAGGCCATATGGCACCGGCATGGGAAAAATTCGATGACGTTCTTCACGGAATCACAGAGGTAACAACAAAGTCTGTTAATGGCGGCACGGTTGTATATGAGGACAAAGAAGGCAAGGAGCATACAATTGAGGCAGATGATGTTATCATTTGCGGTGGTACATCTCCAAAGGTAGATGAAGCCCTTCGTTATATGGATGCAGCAGATCAGTTCCTGATGGTAGGTGACTGCAACGGCACAAGAAACATCCAGAAGGGAACCAGAGATGCGCTTGCTAAGGTAAATATGATTTAAAGCGATAAGCGGAAAGAGATGATTTCTTGAAACGAATACTGAAAAATGCGTATCTCTTAGATACCCTGCACAATTATGAAAAGGCTTCCGTCCTGATCGATGACCGTTTTATTGATAAGGTTGCTCCGGATATAGAGGATATAGAGGCAGAGGTGATCGATCTAAAGGGAATGACCCTGATGCCGGCTTTTTTGGATGCCCATGTGCATATTAAGCCCTTTCGGGGACCCTACAGCGATCGGATCATGCGGGCTCTTGTCTATAACGGAGTAAGCGGAGTCAAGGATCTGGGAATTCTGGATACGGCATCAGTAGAAGAACATCTGGCCTTTATCAAATCAAATGCAAAGCATGGAACTCTGAGAATTACTACCGCAGGACGTTATATTGACGTAGAAGGCGGTTACGGAATGGGCCCCGTTCCGGGAGAGGAATGGGGCATCAAGATTTCAAATCCGAAAGAGGCAGAAGAGGCAGTCACTTATCTTTTTGCTGCGGGTGTAAACGGAATCAAGATCGGAATCAGTGACGATGCCATGGGCCTGATTCGAGGAAAGCTGACACCGGATGAGGTCGAAGCAATCACCAGGAGAGCCAATCAGCTGGGAATTTGGACGACAGCTCATGTTTATCGGGTAGAAGACCTTAGAATGCTGGTAGAATGCGGCATCGGAGAGGCAGCGCATACACCAAATGACAGTCTCATGGATGAAGGCTTGATCTCAATGATGGTAGAGAGGGACATTCCGATGACAACGACCATTGGAAAGTTCAGCAAGGATTCTCCTCTTCCAAAGATGCTTCCGCCGACCTATACCAGTCCGCAGGAGTTTATAGATGATCAGCTTGCCAAAAAGGAGATCACCCTTCGGAATCTGGAACGCTTCTACCGGGGCGGTGGCCGGATTAATATAGGAACAGATCTGATGAGATGTGAGAACCCGATGAAGGAGGCAACGATCGCGGTCAACGAACTGATGCTTCTGCGAAAGGAATGCCATATTCCGATGGAGGATGTGATCCGAGCCGGTACCGTTAATGTAGCAAGATCCTGCAGATTTGCAGATGAAGGCGTGATCAGAAGAGGAAACTCAGCGAATCTGATCGCCTTTGACGGAAAGCTCAGTGATGATTTTCAGGAGCTTCTGGATCTGAAATTTGTAATGAATCAGGGAATTATCGTAAGAGAATAAGAAAAACAAAGTAGCAAAGGGGACTTTCCGGGATGGGAAGGCTCCTTTGGCTTTATTCAGATCGGAGTGCTGTTTTGCGTTATAGGACATAGTGAAAATCAAACAAAAGGCAGAGCATCTCGGCCTTTGTGGCTGCTAGAGTAAGCCAGCTGTGCATTTTGTCCTATAACTCAAAAAACTCTTGAAGAACTAACCGACGGATAATATAATAAAACATATCACATCACAAGATGCATTTCTTATATCTCGCACTGCTTCGCAGTACGAGACAGTCAGGACATGCGACACATGCAAAATCGTGCTTCGCACGATGTGTCGCTGTGCATCGCACTGCTTCGCAGTACGATATATCTTAGACACGCGACATATGAAAAATCGTGCTTCGCACGATGTGTCGCTGTACATCGCACTGCTTCGCAGTACGATATATCTCAAACGCAATATATTTCAAAAAACATATAACTGAATAAAGAAAGAGGCGATGCCATGGAGAAAGTGATTGGAGGACGGTATCGGCTGCTTCGCTGCATTGGAAAGGGCGGAATGTCTGCTGTGTATCTGGTGGAGGATTTACAGCTAAAAAAGCAATGGGCGATGAAAAGAATCACAAAGCCTCAGAATACAGCAGGGGATGACAGAGAGAAAAAGAGCATGCTCCGTGAGCTTGCTGTCCTGAAGAGCCTGCAGCATCCGGGAATTCCCCGTATTGTCGATATGTATGAATCCGGGGAGGCCTGGTTTCTGATCATGGATTATATAGAAGGAGAAAGTCTGCAAAGTCTCCTGGAGAAGGGAAGATCTTTTTCGGATAAGGAAATAGAAGAAATCGGGAAAAGCCTTTGCCGGATTCTTCTCTATCTGCACCGGAAGCAAATTATTTATCAGGATCTGAAGCCGGCAAACATCATGCTGACAGAGGAGGGAAACCTTTGGCTGCTTGATTATGGTGCAATCATGCAGGCAGAGAAGGAGGAAAAGGTAAGAGCAGGAACGCCGGCCTTTGCAGCACCGGAGCAGCTGAAGGGAGGAAAGGTAGACGAGAGAACAGATGTCTATTCCTGGGGAAAGGTGCTGGCTTATCTTTATCAAAAAGAGGGGAGAAAAATCCCTCCGGCCTTCAAAGAAATCCTCTCGCTTTGTCTGCAGGAAAAAGCGGAGAAACGATATCCGAATATGAAAGTTCTTTTGTGCCAGCTTGAGAGTAAGGCAGTCAAAAGAAGAAGGATTTTGCGGAGGAGTCTTCTTCTAGGCTTGGTTTTGCTGGTTTTTATCGTCGGAGAAAGGCAGAATCTGCAGAGCTTTCAGGAAGAGAAAAGCTATCAGAGGCTTTTGCGGGAAGCGGAAGAAAGCAGGGATGAAGAAGAAAAAAAGAAGCTGGCAGAGGAAGCAATCGCAATGCGGGGAGAGGATATGCAGGCATATTTTACTCTTTTGGATGCGATTCGCTTTGACGGAATCTTTTCAAAGGAAGAGGAGGAAGAAGTAAAAAGTCTTTATTTTGAAAAGAAAGAAACTTTGGTTGGAAAAGAGGACTATGCTCTTTTTTGCTATGAGCTTGGCATGCTCTACTGGCTTTGCTATGGGGACGAAGAAAATGAGACGGCTGGTCTTGTGAAAAGCGGCTCCTGGTTTGAAGATGCCCTTCGTTATGGTGGCGAGGAAGCAGAATTTTATGCCAGGGCAAAGATCTGCAAGAAGATCAGCGATTTTTATGGAGAGATCACCCTCGCGAAGAAGGAAGCGAGAGACGGAGGGATGTATCGGCAATACTTTGAAGAGATAGAAGAGATGCTGGCATTAAGTGAAAAAACAGGGGAAGAGCTTTTTCGTGCGCAGGCAATTCGCCTCAGTCTTTCTTCTCTGGAAAGCTACGCCCTGCAGATGAAGCTTGACGGTGTGGAGGAGGAAGAAATGGAGAAGCTTTATGCGGAGGCCATGCAGGCAGCAGAAGAACTGCCGGAAAGTGGGGAAAGGCTGAGAAGCATAAAGAAGGCCTGTCTGGAACAAAAGGAGACGCTCGAGAAGGTGATGGAAAGCAGCTATAAAGGAGGGGAAGCGTTTGAAGAAAATTAGAAGGGAATGGAGAAAAGGAATCTGTATCATTCTGTTTTTGACGGTAGGGTTCACGAGTCTGTGTTGGAAGGGGGAAGCGGCAGCAGGGACTGTTTTTGAAGAAAGCGAGCAGATCTCTGCGGATGCAGCTATCCGGGATAAGGACAGGGAGAGTGGAGAGAGTGAAAAGAAAGAAAAAGAGGAAGCAGAGGAGAAGGAAAGAGGAAATGTAACAGCGAGCGGAGATGCAATAGAGAGTGGCGACGCAAAGGAAAGCGGAGATGCGACAGAAAGTGGGGATGCGGAAGAAGAAAAGCCGGAGGAGGAGAAGAAGGAGACGGAAAAAGAGAAAGAAGATAAAACAGAGGACAAAATAGAAGAAAAGGAGGAAAAAAAGGAAGAAAAAGAGCCGGATCTGACAGAGCCGAAGCTGGAAATTACCTTTGATCAGGAAGAGGGAGAAAATGGCAGGTATTTCCGGGGAGAAAGAAGTGCTCTTATTTCGATAGAAGAAGAAAATCTGAAGGAAGCCGGGGTTCTGCTTTCGGGAAAGGAAATGCAGAATCTTCTTTGGACGAAGGAAGGAAAAAACTGGCAGACCAGGCTTACTTTCTCGGAGGAGGGAGACTACACACTTGCTCTTTATGCAGAGGATCTGGCTGGAAACAGAGCTTATCAGGAAGCAGAGACATTTACCATAGACAGGACAGAGCCAAGGATCAGCATCAGTGGGATCGAAAATGAAAGCGCAAATCAGGGAAGGGTAAGCCCTCTGATTGAGATATGGGATGAACACCTGGATAGGAGGGGAGTAGAGCTGCACTTAAAGGGGGCAAATCGTGGAGAAATTCCCCTGGGCGAAGGTAGCTATTCCGAAGCCGATGGACTCTGGAGTCTGCAACTTGAGGATATTCCGCATGAGAAGGGCTATGATGATCTCTATACCCTGGAGGTGAGGAGCAAGGATCTTGCCGGAAATGAGACAGAGGAAAGGATCCGCTTTTCTGTTAACCGCTATGGTTCGGTATACAGCATTGAGGGTAATCCCCAGGAGTGGATGAACCGCTATAACAAAGAAGTGCCGGAGTTGATCGTCCATGAATATAATGTGGATCAGTTAAAGGCGGGAGAAAGCCGGATCCTTTTGACGGAAAACGGTCTGGTCTCGGAAGCGGAAGAAGGTAAGGATTACCAACTCTCGCAGGCTACCGGAGAAGATGGCTGGAAGGAATATACCTATACCATGGAGAAGGAGGCTTTTGCTGCAGACGGAATGTACCATCTTTCCTTTTATTCCCAGGATCAGGCCGGAAACAGGAATCAGTCTGTAAAACAGTTGGAGATCAGCTTTGGTCTGGATCGGAAGGCCCCTGAGATTTTTGCACTGAATCTGCAGGAGAAAGGCTCATATGAAACAGAGGGAGAAGAGTATGAGGCTGCTTTTTCCATCTCTGATAATATTGGCCTGGAGAAAGTGGAGTTTTTCCTGGATGGAAAAAAGAAAAAGGCAAAGGAAGAAAAGGAAATCTGGTCCATGAAAGTGCCGGCCGGAGAGAAAACGCATGAAATCAGGGTTCTTGCGGAGGACCAGGCAGGGAATCAGACAGAATATGAGCTGAAAGAGATCATGGTAGAGGAAAAAAGTGAAAAGGCTTCGCTGGGGCAGATCCTGAAAGGAATCTTCGGTGGAAAGAAGGAAGAAGGAAATGAAAAAAACGAAAGCGGAGAGAAGGAAAGTACAAAGGAAGGGAGACTAGGGCTTTTTCAAAAGACGGGAATAATAGGACTTTTTTGTTTGTTCTTACTTTTTATTTTGATTCTGGCAGGAAGAAGCGTTCAAAGCTTTCGAAAGAGAAAAGAAGTGGAAGAGAGAAAAGGAAAATGAAAGAAAGCAAATAAGAAATGGCTTTGAAATGAGAAAAGAAAGAGGAAGGAAAAGTGGCGACTTTGCTTGACGGAGAAAGCCTTTCTTTTCTATAGTATAGAAGATGAAAAGGGAGGCAAATATGGCAGAAGCAGAAGCTAAGGAAAAAATAATCTCCGCTGCCTGCAGGGGCTGTCACGGAGGCTGCATGATGCTGCTTACGGTAAAGGATGGACGGCTGATCAAGGTAAGACCGGATCCGAATGCACCTTTGAACAGGGGGAAGGCCTGTGTAAAGGGAATGTCCATTATCGAGCAGATGTATCATCCGGACAGGATTCTTCATCCGATGAAAAGAGTCGGGAAGAGAGGGACAGGAAGCTGGGAGCAGATCAGCTGGGAAGAAGCCTATGATCTGATCGTGGATAAGGTGAAGGGCTATTCGGAAAAGTATGGACCGGAGTGCATCGCCCTTACAACCGGAACGGGCAGGCATCATCTGGCTCAGTACTGGCGTTTTGCAAACCTGCTTGGAACACCGAATGCAACCAGTTCCGGTGCCCTGATCTGCCTTGGCCCCAGAATGAATGCAGGAATGTTTTCTGCGGGTGTTTTTGCGGGCGTGGATTATTACGGAGAAAGAAAGCCGGAGGGAATCCTTGTCTGGGGTGCCAATCCGGCGATCAGCGGAGCGGATGGAGAACTGCAGTGGTGGATCAAGGAGCATGCGAGAGCGAAAAAGCCTCTTATCGTGATCGATCCGGTGCCGAATGAGCTGACAGAAAAAGCTACTTGCTGGCTGAAGATCAGGCCGGGAACGGATGGGATCCTGGCCCTGGGGATGATCAACCTTCTGATTCAGGAAGATCTCTATGATCATGACTTTGTTGAAAACTGGACCTTTGGCTTCGAGGAACTGAAGGAAAGAGCAAGCGCCTATCCCCTTGATCTGGTGGCAGAGACCTGCTGGATTCCGAAGGAAAAGATCTTAGAAGCAGTGCATCTGATTGCAAAGATCAAACCTTTGTCTCTGGAATGGGGAACGGCAGTGGAACAAACACCGAATTCCATTCAGACCTGTCGGGCAATTTATATGATCCCGGCTCTGACCGGTAACTGGGATGTTCCGGGAGGCTTTGTGGCAAGTAAAGAGATTGCGCCGACAGCAGATCCTATGTTTTCTGCCCTTTCCGAGGAGGCAGGGAAGAAGATTTTGTCCGGTCCCTATCCTTTGAATAACGGAAAGGCATCTCCGAAAATGTTTGCCCATCCCTATGATACCTTCGAGGCCATGAAGAGCGGGAAGCCCTATAAGATCAGAATGCTCTTTTCCCATGCAAATAATTCTTTGATCTCCATGCCGGATGCAAAGCATGTCTATGACTGTCTGAAGGAGATTGAATTTTTTGTTTATATGGACTTCTTCATGACGCCGACGGCGGAAATGGCAGATCTTTTTCTGCCGGCAGCTCTTTGGCCGGAGATAGACAGCTTCTTCTGTATGCCGGAGTTTGCAGAGGAAAGTCTGCTTACCATGAGAAAGGCCGTCCAGGTCGGAGAGTGTAAATCCGATGAAGAATTTTTCATGGAACTGATCCAAAGACTGGGCATCGATTACGGAGCGGAAAGTCAGGAAGAGCTGCTGGATGGACTCCTGGAGGAGATGGGCAGGAGAAGAGAGGAGCTTTCCGGCATACAGTTTCAGGATCTAAAGAAACTGAACTATATTACGCCGGAAAGGGAATACTATGGTTATAAAAAGCATGGTTTCCATACGCCCAGCGAAAAGTTTGAATTCTATTCTCTTGCCATGAAGGAAGGAGGGGGCGATCCCCTGCCTTATTGGAAAGAGCCGCCGGAAAGTCCTTATTCGAGACCGGATCTGAAGGCGGATTACCCGCTCATTTTGACAAGCGGGCGCAGAATTCAGCAGTATTTTGTTTCGAATAACAGACAGATCAGATCCTTACGGAAAAGGGCGCCTTTTCCATTAGTATTTATGCATCCCAATACGGGGCATCAATATGGGATAGAGGATGGCGATTGGGTCTGGATCGAGTCACCCAGGGGAAGAATCACCCAGAAGGCATCCTTTCAGGAAAAAATGCTGGAGGGTGTGGTAAACTGTGAAATGGGTTGGTGGTATCCGGAGGCGGGTGCCCCCGGATACGGTTGGGAAGAATCCAATGTCAATATCCTGACCGAAGGGAAAGGACCCAATGATCCCTTTAGCGGAGCCTATTCCCTGCGAGCCCTGCTTTGCAGGATCAGCAAAAATGAAAACTGTCAGATAGAAGAACGTTACCATAAATGGATGGAGGAAGAATGAAAGAGCAGGATAAGAAAGAAAAAGAAATGACACCGGAAGAGAAGAGTTTTCTGGCTCAGTATAAGAAGGAGATTCAGGCCCTGAAGCTGCCGGATGAGACAGAGAGGGAAGAGCTTTGCCAAAAGGCGATCGCCGGCGAGCCGGATGCCATCGGCCTGCTGACCCAGTCCTATCTTCCGGCGATCGTAAAGCTTGCGGAAGAAAAGTGGCTCTACGGACTTCATATCGGAGATCTGATCCAGGAAGGCAGCATGGCTGTTTTCGAGGCAATATCCGAGCTGGATAAAAGCCCGGTGGGAGAAGCAACTTCCTATATAGAAGAAAAACTGGAAAGTGCAATGGAAGCCTTTCGCCAGGAACACATCAGCACGGCCTTAGAAGACAGTCGGATCGCAGATAAGCTGAATAAGCTGGCGGACGCGGTAGAGGAACTGAGCAAGGATTTCGGAAATGAATTTTCCGTCGAGGATCTTTCTGCTTACACCGGCTTTACGGTAGAAGAAATGAAGGAACTGGTAAGGATTGCCGGAGAAGAAATGCCGGGGCAGGAAGGCGAAGAAGCAGAAAAATAAACGGGAAAAGAAATAGAGAAATAAATGGAAAAACAAGCCGCTAGCCGAAAGCTGAGTAAGGCATCTCCAACTTGTTAAAAAGATATCAGAATGGTTACAAATCCGATGATTTGTTTGTTGACATGAGTAAAAATGGTCATTATAATAGCTGATATTGACGAAAAGGATAAGAAAATTTAAGTATTAGACGATATAGAAGAAGGCAGGAGGAGATAGTATGGCTTCAGCAGTGCAGAATCTGCAGCATGCAGCAGAGAGAAAAGCAGCAGGGGTTTTAATTGATAACCTGATCAAACATCTGAATAAAAAAGATGACAGAACAGAATCCTATCTGAAGATGATCGATATGGCAGAGAAATTCATCGGAAATGACCAGAATAAGAAAAGCTTCGATGCGGTTCGTCAGGTTGTTCAGGATCCGACAAACAGATGGGTACGTTTTATTAACCGCGTGATTGATGAGACAGATCCGAATTATCTGAAAAAGATGCTTTTGAATCTGGGCTATGAGGCTTTCTTCCGTGGCACAAAGACCATTCGTGCAAATCGTGAAAAATACCACTGCAATATTCCCTGGCTGATTCTTTTTGATCCGACCATGGCCTGTAATATGCATTGCGTAGGCTGCTGGTCAGGTACCTACGGACATAAGGCAAATCTTTCCTATGAAGATATGGACAAGATCGTTACAGAAGGAAAAGAGCTGGGTGCTTACCTTTATATGATGACAGGCGGAGAGCCGACCGTTCGTATGAAGGATATCTTCAAACTGGCAGAGAAGCATAACGACTGCTTCTTTGGTCTCTATTCCAATTCAACCCTGATCACAGATGAGCTGGCAGAGAAGGTTCGCCAGCTGGGCAATATCACCTTTATGCTTTCTGTTGAAGGTACACCGGATACCAACGATGCCAGACGAGGAGAAGGCCATTATGCAGAAGTTATGAGAGCAATGGATATCCTTAGGAAACATGGCATTGTTTTCGGTACTTCCATCTGCTATACCAAGGATAATATCGAAGCAGTTACCAGTGATGATTTCTTCCATCTGCTGGAGGAGAAAGGAGCCAGATTCGGTTTCTATTTCCACCTCATGCCGGTTGGAAACAATGCGGTTCCTTCCTTGATGCCGACGATCGAGCAGCGTAAGGCAATGATCGAGAGAATCCGTTACGTACGTTCTCCGGAAGCTGATTTTGAGTTCTTCCCGATGGATTTCCAGAATGATGGCGAATATGTAGGAGGCTGTATTGCGGGAGGAAGAAACTACTTCCACATCAACTCCATGGGAGATGCAGAACCCTGTGTATTCATCCACTTCTCGGATTCCAATATTCATGATAAGTCCATCCTGGAGATTCTGCAGAGTCCTCTCTTCATGGCCTATCACGAAGGACAGCCCTTTAACAGAAATCACCTTCGTCCCTGCCCGATGTTAGAGAATCCGGATCTTCTTCGTAAGATGGTGAAGGACACAGGCGCAAAGCAGACCAATCTGGAATCAGCAGAGGAAGTTGAGCATCTTTGCGGAAAATGTGATGACTATGCAAAGGAATGGGCAGAAGTAGCAGATGAGATCTGGGCAAGCCAGACCCATAAGAAGAAATCTTATGAGAATTATTCCGAGTTGCATCGCGAGCATCCTGAGCTGGCAGCATTTGAAAAGCCGGAAGAGGTAAAGGCAGCAGAAAAATAAGAGAAAACCAAAGCTTCACTTGGGAAATATTTCTGAGTGAAGCTTTTCTTATCGTATAGGAAACTTCGTTTCCTATACGATAAGAAAAGCACGGAGATGCGCAGCTCGCGGAGTCGAAATTAATGCTTCGCATTCCGCTCGCGCGCGGGCGTATGCGCATGCGCATACTTTTTTATTAGAGAAAAGTATGGTAGAATTTGAATGATTTAAAGCAGCTTTGAGATTTACGCAGGCAGAAGCCTGGCCTGCATCGTTTTACAGGAGGATTGAATGAAACTATTTAAAAGCAGCCTTTTTGAGAAGAAATGGTTTGCCTATACCTTTGCACTATGTGCAGCGGTGCTCTTATATCTTTTTTTGACCCATGTTCCGGTTCTGCTGAAGGGCCTGCAGGCAATCGTTAATTTTATTTTCCCGGTCATTGTAGGCTTCTGTATTGCCTATGTTTTGGATCCGGTTGCCAGCTTCTTTCAGAAGTACCTCTTTAAAAATGTAAAATCACCGAGAATGTCCCGAAACCTGTCGGTCTTTGCGACAATCGTTCTGACCATTCTTTTGATCGCTCTTTTTGTAATAGCGATCATTCCGCCGATTGTTCGAAGCGTGATCGATATGGTCACGAACAGCGGAGAGTATCTTTTGAATATTCAAAGCTGGCTGGCTGTTCTGACAGAGTTTGCCGGAACCAAGAATGTGGATCTAAGCTGGATCACAAGTTCGATCAATGGTCTGGCAGATACCATGACAGCATATCTTTCAACCAATGCGACAACCATTCTGGAGAAATCCCTCCGGGTAGGAACCAGCTTCTTCAATGGGATTCTTTCCTATATTATTGCTGTGTATTTCCTGGCGGATAAGGTGAGACTGCAGGACGCCTTAAGAAAGCTTCTGCATATGCTGAGTGAGGAAAGCAAATACAAAACGGCGGCAGTATTTCTGAAGAGATGTAATTTGATCATGTACCGTTTCATCTGGTGCGATCTGATCGATGCCCTGATCATCGGCGTGGCAAATGCCATTTTCTTTGCAATTGCACAGATGCCCTTCAATGCCATGATCTCCGTTGTAGTAGCCGTAACCAATTTGGCACCAACCTTCGGCCCTCTGGTAGGAGGCGTGATCGGCTGTGCGATCCTTCTTCTGCAGAATCCCTGGCAGGCTTTGTGGTTCCTGATCTTTACGATCATCCTGCAGACGATTGACGGTTATGTCTTAAAGCCAAAGCTCTTTGGTGGTATCCTGGGCGTGCCTTCTGTCTGGATCCTGATCTGTATTATTGTCGGAGGCAGAATCTTCGGTGTATTGGGAATTCTTCTTGCGATTCCCTTTGCAGCCATTTCAGATCATTTGTATGGAGATTATTTCCTGCCCTATCTCCAAAGAAGAAGAGAAAGATTGGACGCAGAGCAGGAAGAAGAGACGACGGCGTTGTCTTGAGTTTGCTTCTGTTCTTTAAGGGGAATAAAGGATGTGAGAAGATTTTAAAGGCTGAGATTCATAATGTGCTGTACTGCAAAGTGTGATGATATGCACGCAAAAGACGGTAGCGAGGCTTCCGTAGGGAGCTGCAGGCTGGCAGCGCAGACGAGAGCATTGTGCCCAAGGGGCCGAAGGGCTTTAGCCCTGAGTGAGCGCAAAGCGCGAGTTTTGCGGTAGTCTGCGCGAATAAGCCGCCTGCGGCGAGTAGGAAACGCAGCGTGTCTTTGCGGCATATCTCACACCGGCAGTACGAGGGTCAATCTACATAAGAGCGTGTGTTTGATCCGGCAGAATCATTCTCGGCCTTTTTGTTTACTTTTTATCAACACAGTTTGCCCTATAAGCCTATAAATACCTATCGGCCCTGAGCACTATGCGGTGCTCAGGGCTTTCTTAATCCCTTAGGATAGTGATTCTTCATACTGCCTCCGGCAAGCTTTCCCCAACCAAGGCTAAAGCCATCAAGGCAGAGCAGATACCAGCCCTTTTCTCCGTCTGCGGAAAAGGTAAGCCCCTTTTGGTAGTTTTCGGCTTCCTGGAGGGAAAGAGAATAGCTGTGTTTGACATCCTTCGGAGAAAGAGCCAGAGCCAGAGCATGGGAAGGTTCAAAGCGCTTGGATTTCATTGTGCCCAGATGCAGACCGGGACGAAGCACCTTGATCCCCTTTAGGGAAGGGCAGCCGGCAGGAAGCAGATAAAGCTGCTCTCCAAAGGAAAGCAAAGACTGATCCTTGGCCAGGAAAAGTCCTTTTGCATCGGAAAAGAGAAAAGAGAGCTGGTCCGGAAGCAGAGTCTCTTCGATAAAGCGGATAAGCTCCGGATAGTTCTTGAGAGGATTTCCCTTTTGCTGTTTGGAGGAGGAAAGTCTTTCCTCCCGGGGGACAAAAGACCCGTCTCTTTCCAAAACAGCAATATAATGCCCTTCTCCCTTTAGCTTCTGGGGCCAGAGGCGGATGGTACCGGCAATCTCTTCCGGAGCCCCCGGATAAAAGGCAGGATCAGCAGAAGAGAAGCCCTCAGCCTTTTTGACTTTTACAATATGGAAGTCCGGATGTCTTTGCAGAAAGCGGCTGACAGAGCCTTCATCCTCCGCAGGAGCAAAGGTACAGGTAGAATAGACAATGCGGCCCTTTGCGGAAAGCAGGCTGGCGGCACAGTCTAAGATCATATCCTGACGGTCGGCGCAAAGAGCAACATTTTCCGGAGACCATTCTGAAGAGGCCTCGTCATTTTTGCGGAACATGCCTTCACCGGAACAGGGGGCATCCACCATGATGCGGTCGAAAAAGGAAGGAAGAAGCTCGGCAAGATGCCTGGGATCTTCGTTCGTTACGATGGCATTGCGGATGCCCATACGCTCAATGTTTTCAGAGAGAATTTTAGCCCGGGAGGGGACGATCTCATTGGAAAAAAGAAGACCCTCGCCCTTCATTTTGGCAGCAAGCTGTGTGCTTTTTCCGCCGGGAGCGGCGCAGAGGTCAAGAACATAGTCACCGGGCTCGACAGAAAGGTATTCTGCGGCAGACATGGCACTCGGCTCCTGAATATAATAAAGGCCGGCATCATGATAGGGATGCTTTCCCGGACGGAAAGAGGGGGATTCCTGATAGAAGTATCCCTTTTCGGCCCAGGGAATGGGAGTAAGCTCTTTTTCCAGTTCCTCCGGAAGGGAAGTACTATCTGAGAATTTCAGAGTATTTAGGCGCAGTCCCCGGAAAGCGGGGCGGTCAAAGCAGGCAATAAAATTGTCATAGTCGTCTCCCAGCATATCCTGCATGCGGGAAAGAAAGGCGGTTGGAAGCATGGTTTTCCTCATCTTTGTCTGATGCTGGACGGCCCGGTTGAAGGGTATTCGTCCGACTTTTTTCCTGATAAACAAGCAGCCGCCAAGGTCAGTGCTTAGTCTGACTTTGGCGACTGCCTTTTTTGTCGTATAGGAAACTTCGTTCCCTATACGATAAAATGCTCCGCAGGGATCGCAGCTGATCCCATATAAGCTTTAGTTCAGCTCGGAATTTGCTTTCTGCTTTTCCTTGTACTCGTTCACGCATCTGTGAATCTTGTTATAGGGATCCATAAGATCGCTGATGGACTCGTCGTGATTTAAGGTATCGATGATTAGGGAAAGGAACTTACTCATATCACAGTTGATGAAATATTCTCTCTTCAGAAGTTCCTCCGGCTGATAGGTCAGGTTTGTGGATACGATACGATAGAGAAGACCCTCTTCATAGGCCTTATCGAACTTCTCCATACCGTTTGTGAAAAGACCAAAGGTAGCGAGCATGAATACGCGGTTGGCTTTTCTTTTCTTCAGCTGTTTTGCAACATCCAGGATAGAATCTCCGGAGGAGATCATATCATCAATGATCCATACATCCTTACCTTCTACGCTGTCACCAAGGAATTCATGGGCAACGATGGGGTTGCGGCCTTCTACAACCTGAGTATAGTCACGTCTCTTGTAGAACATACCCATATTGACACCGAGAACGGATGCAAGGAAGACAGCTCGGTCAGTTGCACCCTCATCCGGGCTGATGATCATGGTATGATCGGAATCCAGTTGCAGATCCGGGCAGTTTCTCAGGATACCCTTCACAAACTGGTAGGTCGGACGGAAGGATTCGAAGCCGTTATAAGGAATGGCATTCTGTACACGGGGGTCATGGGCATCAAAGGTGATAATATTTTCTACGCCGATGGAAGCCAGCTCCTGCAGCATTACGGCGCAGTCAAGAGATTCCCGAGAGGATCTCTTGTGCTGTCTGCTCTCATAGAGGAAGGGCATGATTACGGTGATTCTTTTTCCCTTTCCGCTGGCAGCAGCGATGATTCTCTTCAGATCCTGATAATGATCATCCGGAGACATATGGTTTTCAAGACCGCAGATCTTGTAGGTCTGGCTGTAGTTTGTCACATCCACCAGAATATAGAGGTCATGACCGCGAATGGTGGAATTGATGACACCCTTTGCCTCACCGCTTCCGAATCTGGGTGTAACGGCGTTAACGATGTAGGATTCTTTCAGGTAGCCCTTTTCATTACGCTTTTCTTCATCAAGTTCAGCGGAATCCGTACGCCACTTTACAAGGTAGGCATCCACTTTTTTTGCTAATTCCTCGCAGCCCTTGAGAGGAATAAGTCCAAGCTTAGAATCCGGTGTGTTTTCAAAAATCTTGATTGAGTCGTCCATTTTTAAATAAGTCCTCCGTGATTAATTGCTTCCCTGCGGAACGATATCTTAGCTTTTTCAATCTTTTGTAAAAAAAGCATCAATAATAGTATTATAGGCTAACAGTTAGTTATCAGCAACAGTAAGGTTTGACAGTTTTCTGCGAAATCTGATGTCTCTGCCATACAGTTTTAACAATTGATAACTACTGGTAATCCTCGATGCAAGACGTTCTGAGTAGCGATCTTCAATCTGATTCAGGGTGAGATTAGTGGAGATCACCGTTGCCTTTTTGAGCAGAAGGCGCTCGTTCAAAACGCTGAAGAGGCTGGATACGGTAAAGGAATTGACCATTTCCGTTCCGAGATCATCTATGATCAGGAGATCACAGTTCAATATATGGGAATAACGATCGGAGGCCTTTTCATCCCGGTGGAAGGCCTGACCGCTTAAAACATCAAAAAAGGAGGCTGCGCCAAAATAGAGAACGCTGTAGCCTTTTTCCAGAATCTCTTTGGCAATGCAATGGGAAAGAAAGGTCTTTCCGACACCGACATCTCCGTAGAGGAGAATATTGGAAAAGCTACGGCCGAAATTCTCCGTAAACTGCCGGCAGGCCGTCAGTGCTCTCTCTGCGGCGAAGCGCTCACTCAGTCCGAGAGAGGGATCCACCGTGGCATCCCTGTAGTATTCAAGGGAAAAGTCGGCAAAGCTTTCTGCTTCAAAGATCTGTTTCAGGTTTGACTGTTTATATAAGAAACCGGTGATCATCTGTTTAAAACAGTGGCACTTTTCATTGCCGATATAGCCGGTATCCTTGCAGTCGGGACATTCATAGATCGGCTCCAGATAATTCTCCGGATAACCCTGCTCCTTCATGAGTCTGCTTTTCTCCTTATGGAGAGAGGAAAGCTGGTCATGCAGCTTTTGAAGCGCCTTTTCGTCACCGCTTAAAAGCAGTTTGGCAGCAGAAACGCTTAAGGAAGAAATCTCTCCGTCAATTTCCCGGATGCGGGGAATATGAAGATAGATCTCATCCCGGTGTTCCTCGGCGATATGACGGCTTTTGGCCTGTCTTTCTTCATAGACATGAAGGATACTGTTGTATTGTTCATTCGTTAGAGCCAATGCTTTCTCCTCCGATTACATACTGCCGATCAGTGCACGCTCGAGTTCTTCGTAGTTGTTGCCGGAACGTCCTGTGAAATTCTGGAATTTCTGGGTCTTATTGGCTTTTTTCTGTGTTTTTGCCCTGCTCTCTTTGAAGTAAGCCTCCTGCTTTTCCTTGAAAAGCTGATCCTGGCAGGTCACATCTTTCATATTGCAGACCCCGGCCTCATGCCAGCTGAGAAGGATCTTATTGGCATATTCAAAGCTGGGCTCATGAATATTGGAAATGCTCCTTCTGCAGGCTTCACAGATCAGTTCCGGGGAGAAATGCCATTTCTCTGACCAGGTAGTCAGGAAGGATTCTTCCTTGTCATTGAGGGAGCGGTTCAAAGCCATTGCTTTTTTCACCTGAGCTACAAGATGGTTGTCCGTTCTGGACGTTTCTTCTGTCTGGGCAAGCAGACGGACATCAGCCTGACTTCTTACACCGTTCTGGTACCAGGTCAGAGCGGTTCTGTGAATCATGGAGAAGGAAGATTTCTTCTCGGAGACGCAGATCTCGATCAGATAAATGATCAGATCGGCAGAAAAGCCCAGGGACTGATGCCAGTAGAGAATATAGCAAAGATCCTTCTGCTTGAGAGGACGCTTGATATAGCTCTCTGCGATAAACTGAAGCTGGGCAAATTCATTGTCAGCCAGAAAGGCCCGAATCTCGGAAAGAGAATAGTTCGGGACATCGGTTCTGCGAAGATCCGATCCGGCCGAAGGCTTAGAGGCAGAAGGCTGTTTCTCTGATGGACGGGAAAGAGCACCGAAATGCAGGGCACTTAGGTTGCCATCCTCGAATTCGAGAGAGAAAAGTCCCTTCTTTTCCCAGTAGAGAAGGCCGCGTTTGATGTCCGCCTCACTGGTTCCGAAGGCATCTGCTGTTTTTGCCATGGTAAAGGTAGGTTCCTTGCTGTTGACACAGCGAAGGAGGTATAAATAAAGCTTTACGTATTCGCCCGGTGCCGTCAACATATAAGTGTCGATAAAGGAATCGGGAACGGCGGTAAAGCCGAGATCTGTATTCTTTTGAAGTTTGATTGTTTCATTCATCATAGTACTCTGTCACCCCTTGGGAAAGTTCCCTTAATGCGTGGACATTATAGCATAGGGATTTGAAAAATAGAAGTAAAAAATAGGCGGAAAATCCCCTAAAATCAAGGCTTTTTGGGATGTGGATAATGTGGAAAAGAGGAGAAAAAGAGAAGAATGTTATGTAAACTCGAGATGGGAAAAGGCTGATAAAATAGGCAAATCTGAGCCTGTGGAAAAGATAGAAAAAGCAGGTTTCCCCAAATGTGGAAAAACCTGCTCATTTTTGTGGATAATGTGGAAAACTTATCGGCAAACCAGCTTTTCGCCGACCTGGTAAAGGTTTCCGGCGCCCATAGTTATCAACAAATCTCCCGCTTTACAATTTTTAAATAAATATTCCTCGATGGAGTCAAAATCGGGAAAAGTGACTGCTTTTGTACCATTTTTCTCGATCTCGGCCTTAATACTTTCGGCGGATACACCCAGGGTATCGGTCTCTCTGGCGGCAAAGATCGGAGCCAGAACAACCTCATCTGCGGCAGCCAGACTGCGGCCGAAATCCGGCAGGAGGGATTTGGTTCTGGTATAGGTATGGGACTGGAAGGCAACGATCAGACGCTCATGCGGATACTTCTTAGCGGCCTCCAGAGTTGCGCTGATCTCTGAAGGGTGATGGGCATAATCATCAATGACGGTAACCCCGTGAAAGCTTCCCTTGTATTCAAAGCGGCGGTCTGTTCCGTGGAAGTCGGAAAGAGCCTCTGCAGATACGGCAAAAGGAATCTTCAGATCATCGGCAAGGGCCAGGGCGGCCAGGGCGTTGGCTACATTGTGGGTGCCGGGAACGCCGAGATGCAGACGGCCGAGGAGTTCTTCTCCCTTATACACATCAAAAGAACAGCAAGCCTTTTCGTCGAAGGAAATCTCGCCCGGATGGAAGAGACTTTCCGGATTCAGACCAAAGGTGAGAACCTGGGCTTTGGTATCTTTGACGATCTCCTCATAATCATCAATCTCTCCGTTGATGATCACACAGCCATTCTCAGAGGTCTGAGCGGCGAATTCACGGAAGGAATGACGAATGTCATTGATATCCGCAAAGAAATCAAGATGATCTTCTTCTATATTTAATATGATCGTATAACGGGGGAAGAGATGCAGGAAGCTGTTGGTATATTCACAGGCTTCTGCCAGGAAGGTGTCGGAGGAGCCGACACGAATATTTCCCTGAATGGATTTGAGCATGCCGCCGACGGAGATGGTCGGATCCTGGCCTGCTGCGATCAGGATATGGCTCAGCATGGAGGTTGTGGTAGTCTTTCCGTGTGTTCCGGAGACACCGATGGAATTGGCATAGTTATGCATGATCTGTCCCAGGAGCTCGGCTCTCGGCATCATGGGGATGCCGGCGGCGAGGGCTACGGCATATTCGGGGTTATCCTCGTGGATGGCAGCAGTATAAACAACAAGGTCAATGCCTTTTGTAATATTATCTGCCTTCTGAGGATAGGCGATCTTTGCCCCCATGGAGATCAGCTTTTTGGTCAGGGCGGATTCGTTCATATCGGAACCGGAAACCGTAAAACCTTCCTTTAATAAAATCTCGGCCAGGCCGCTCATGCTGATGCCGCCAATGCCGATAAAATGAATGTGAATCGGATTTTCAAAATGAATTGTATACATGCTGGATCACTTCTTTCGAGATAATTATGTTTACTTCGTTTGTCAATTATAAGCTTTGGTATCTTATAATGCAACCGATGCAGGGCGAATTGTCTTGAAAATAGATGATAAAAACAGTAATATCTCTTATATATACTCAAAATTGATAAGAGGGTTTTTGACCTTATGAGTAGGAGGGTAAAAAATGGAAACTATGTCTCATCTGGACAAGCTTGAGGCGGAAGCCATCTATATTATGAGAGAGGTGGCAGCGGAATGCGAGCATCCGGTTATGCTTTATTCGATCGGAAAGGACAGCTCGGTTATGCTGCATCTGGCTTTGAAGGCCTTTTATCCGGAGAAGCCGCCTTTCCCCTTTCTGCATATTGATACCACCTGGAAATTTCACGAGATGATCGAATTCAGGGATAAAATGGCAGAAAAGCTTGGCCTGGAAATGCTGGTTTATACAAATGAAGAAGGGGTAAAGCAGGGAATCAATCCTTTTGATCACGGCAGTGCCTATACCGATATCATGAAGACACAGGCTCTGAAGGCAGCGCTTTCCAAATATGGTTTTGATGCAGCCTTTGGCGGTGGCAGAAGGGACGAGGAAAAGTCGCGTGCCAAGGAGAGGGTCTTCTCCTTCCGTAACAGTGCCCAGGCCTGGGATCCGAAGAACCAGCGGCCGGAGATGTGGAACCTCTACAATACACATATTCAAAAGGGAGAGAGTATCCGTGTATTCCCCCTGTCAAACTGGACAGAAAATGACATCTGGCAGTATATCCTGAGAGAAAATATCGAGATCGTGCCTCTTTACTTTGCCAAGGAACGTCCGGTCGTTGAGCGGGACGGCAATCTGATCATGGTAGATGATGACAGAATGCGGCTGGAAGAAGGGGAAAAGCCGGAAATGAAAAAGGTGCGTTTCCGTACCCTGGGCTGCTATCCCCTGACCGGAGCGGTTGAGTCGGATGCGGATACCTTAGAAGGCATCGTAAAAGAAACTTTGGGAGCTGTTTATTCAGAGAGAACCTCCCGTGTAATCGACCATGAAGCGGCAGGAAGTATGGAACGCCGTAAGAAAGAAGGCTATTTCTAAATGAAAGATTTATTAAAATTCATTACCTGCGGCAGCGTGGATGACGGAAAATCAACCCTGATCGGTCATATGCTCTATGATGCCAAGCTCCTTTTTGCAGATCAGGCCCAGGCGCTTCAGCTGGAAAGCAAGGTTGGATCGGCAGGAGGGGAAATCGATTATTCCCTTCTCTTAGACGGCCTTATGGCAGAAAGAGAGCAGGGCATTACGATCGATGTTGCCTACCGCTATTTTACGACAGACAACAGAAGCTTTATCGTGGCAGATACACCGGGACATGAGGAATATACCAGGAATATGGCAGTCGGTGCTTCCTTTGCGGATGCAGCGGTCATTCTGATCGATGCAACCAAGGGGGTTCTGACCCAGACCAGAAGACATACCCGGATCTGTTCCATGATGGGCATCCGTGATTTTATCTTTGCGGTAAATAAAATGGATCTGGTGGAATATGACGGCGAAAGCTATGAGGCGATTCGGCAGGATATCTTAGGCTTTATGAAGGCCTTCCCGGTGGAAAGCCTGCAGATCATTCCGGTATCGGCAAAGCGGGGCGACAATATCAATGCAGAAAATAAAAATGCCATGCCCTGGTATGAGGGAAAGGCTCTGCTTCCCTACCTGGAGCAGCTTGAGGTTTACCAGGGAAAGGATGACCAGACCTTCTGCATGCCGGTACAGAGAGTATGTCGTCCGGATCTGAGCTTCCGTGGTTTCCAGGGACAGATCATTACCGGGAAAATCCAAAAGGGAGACCAGATCACGGTTTTGCCAAGCTATGAGGCGGCACATGTCAAATCCATTCATGTTACAGACAGGGAGGAAGAGAGCGCCTTTCGTGGACAGCCGGTTACCATCGAGCTGGATCGGGAGATCGACGTATCAAGAGGAAGCGTTCTGGTCAGTGGAGGACTCAGACAGCTGTCAGATTCTTTGAAGACCCAGATCCTTTGGATGGATGACCAGCCCCTTCTGCCCGGAAAGCCTTATATCCTGAAGCTGGGAACAAGGCAGGTTCCGGTAACGGTACAGAGCATCGAATATAAGATTGATATTAATACGGGAGAGCAGCTCGAAGCGGACGATCTGCAGAAAAATGAGATCGGCTGCTGTCTGATCGCCGCATCCGAGAAGTTGGTTCTGGATACTTTTGAAAATAACAGACAGCTGGGAAGATTTATCCTGATCGACAGGATCAGCAATATGACATCTGCCTGCGGTACGGTCAGCGACGTGATGAACGACCACAATAACCTCGTATGGCAGAAGCTGGATGTCACAAAGAATATGAGGGCCTCCCAGATGGGACAAAGACCCAGAACCCTCTGGTTTACAGGTCTGTCAGGCTCCGGTAAATCCACCCTGGCCAATGAATTGGAAAAACGTCTGGTGGCAGCAGGAAAGCATACCATGCTCCTGGATGGGGATAATGTCCGGATGGGTTTAAACAGCAACCTTGGCTTTAGCGAGGGAGACCGGGTAGAGAATATCAGAAGAATTGCAGAAGTGGCAAAACTGATGAATGATGCAGGTCTGATCGTGCTGACCTCCTTCATTTCACCTTTTGAGAAAGACAGAAGCAATGCCAGAAAGATCATCGGAGATGATTATGTGGAGATCTTTATCGATACTCCTCTGGCAGAATGTGAAAAGAGAGATATCAAGGGACTCTATAAGAAGGCAAGAGCGGGAGAAATCGCAAACTTTACCGGTATCTCCAGCCCCTATGAAGCACCAAAGCATGCAGAGATCGTGATCAGCACAGAGGGAAAGAGTGTGGGAGAATCCCTTGAAGAACTGATGAAAGCGCTTGAGACCTATCTTCGGTAAGCCTCAGCAAGGGGAAGCTATGAATTCATTTCTGAAAATGCTCTTAAACATGCTGAAGATCGGTATGATCGGCTTTGGCGGAGGAAATGCCCTCCTTCCGGTCATCCGGAGGGAGGCAGTTGAGAAAAGCGATGGGATCAGCCAGGAAGACTTTGCCAGGGATATCATCGTTGCCAATATCACGCCGGGAGCCCTTCCGGTGGAGCTTGCAAGCGGGATCGGAAAAAGGCTCTTTGGCAGGAAGGGCATGGTGCTTGCGGCAGTTGCCATGGCTCTGCCGGGAACCATTCTGACCTACCTGATTTTGGCCTGCTTTTCCGTAGCGGGAGAAGTGATCGCCAGAAATGTGCTCTTTGCCTCGGTCGGGATTGCAGCTTTGATCATTATGTTGCTGATCCGTTATTCGGCAGAAACCATACAGGAGGCGGAAAAAGGATCTCAAAAGCAGTTGATCAGCATTTTCCTGATCGCCTTGGTCTTCTTTTTGACCTCCGGACGGGAGCTGACGGATCTCTTTTCATTAGAGATACCGCTTTTTTACATTACGACACTGGATGTTCTGGCAGTTACCTTTTTTGTGATTTTTTATACCCAGGGCAGGCTGAATGCTGTGAATATCGTGACTACGATCGGTATTTCCTTCCTTTATCTCCAAAGCGTGGGAGAGGGAGGGATCATTACCTCTCTTATGGTAAGAAGAACCCTGCAGATCGCGATGATCCTTCTGGCCCTGTACGGACTGATCCAGAATATCCGCAAGCATCAGGGCTATATGAAGCATCTGGAACTGAAGAAAATGGCAAAGGATTCCGCTGCCTGGATCCTTTTTTTGCTGATCTGTCTTCTGCCGGCTCTGATCCTCTATCCGCAGACAGCTCTTTTTGCCGGAAAGGCGATGGCCTCCGTCCTTCTCTCTTTTGGAGGGGGAGATGCCTATATTGTTATCGCAAAGGGACTGTTCGTGAACAGTATGGTCAGCTGGTATGATTTCTACGGTCAGATCGTAACGGCTTCCAACGCCATGCCGGGATCCATCCTTTGTAAGATGCTGACGGGGGTCGGCTTTATGATCGGCAAGGAGATGGGCTATTTGCCGGCTTTTTTGATCGGTTTGGCCGGTTTTGGCTGTGCCGTCGGCGTATCGGGCCTGACCTTCCTTCTGGCAGGTTATGCCTATGATCTTTTCGAAAACCTGGACAGCTTTAAGATGATCCGTAATTATATCCGCCCGATCATTGGAGGACTTTTGCTGACGGTATCCGTGTCCATGCTGGAAAATAATATCGAGATTGCCGGGGATTATGAGATTCCGATGAGCGCGGTTCTGATTCTGACACTTGGAATCCTCGCCCTTTTGATCTGTCTTCACCGGAAGAAAAAGACGAAGCTGCTTACGATGATTCTGCTTTCGGCAGGGATTTCATTTGTTTGCTGTAACCTGATCTATTATTTATAAAGGAGAAAGCGATGCATCCTGATTTTTTATGTATTGGATTTCAAAAGTGCGGAACAACAACGATGTACGATCTGCTGCGGCAGCATAAGGACATTGTTCTGGCACAGGACGTGAAGGAACCCATGTATTATCGTGTCAAAGGAGTTGACAGAATCGGCGGGGCTTCCTATTATGAAAAACGATATTTTGGTCGGCTTTCGGAAGACGATAAGAGGCTGAAGGGAGAGGTCAATGCCGGCCTGGCTTTTACAAACTGTGCCCAGAAGATCGGCAGGGATTTCCCGGAGGATACCAAGCTGATCTTTATGATGCGAAATCCGGTTGACCGGGCTTATTCTGCCTATAAGTACTTCCTGGCGCTTGGCTTTTTGCCGGCCTTTGTCATGGAGGATGATAAGCTCCATGGCCATGCGGCTGCCTTTGACCGCTATGTACATTATGTACTTGGATCAAAGAAGAGAAGGCAGCAGATCATGAAAAAAAGGCTGAAGTATCTGGTTTTCTCTCAGGGAAATTATTTTGACAGTATTTTTGAATTCCTCCAGTTCTTCCCGAAAAAGAACATGAAATTTATCCTGTTCGAGGAATTTGTGAAGGATCAGAAAAAATGCTGCCGGGAACTGTATGATTTCCTGGGAATCGAGGAAGATCCGAATGTGATCTATAATATCAGGAGTAATGAGGGAATCATCAGTCCGGTATCGGTAGCCAAGGGAAAACTTGGAATCATGGATATGGGATTTTATAATATGACCTATGATATTCTGGATCTTTCTCATAAGACGCCGCACTTTTTTGCAAAGTATAACCGTTTGCATGAAATGCTGCAGAAGGTCTGCCTGACAGACGAGAGGGACTTCTCGAAGATGGAGCCCGGTACCCGCAGACTGCTGGAAAAATACTATGCCAAGCAGGTTCGCGGTGTAGAAAAACTAATGGAAAGAGATCTCAGCGAGATTTGGTATTAATGGTATGTTATTGGAAATTATAGTTTGCCTGATCGCAGGAATCGGAGCGGGTGTCGGAACCGGTTTTGCCGGAATTTCGGCGGCAACGGTGATCTCACCCCTCCTGATCGTACTTTTGAATATTCCTGCCTATCAGGCAGTTGGTATTGCCCTTGCTTCTGATGTGCTGGCTTCTGCTGTTTCGGCAATGACTTATGCAAAAAGCAAAAATATTGACGTAAAGAGCGGAGCGGTGATGCTGATCTCGGTTCTGGCTATGACAGCTTTTGGCAGTGTGGTAGCTTCCCATATGCCGAATATGACCATGGGCTATTTTTCAACCCTGATCACGGCCGGAATGGGTATTAATTTCCTGGTTCATCCCAATATGAAGACCAGGGAAGAGATGGCACAGAAAAGCAGGAGAAGAAAGCTGATGGAGTCTCTCGGCTGCGGGATCTATATCGGCTTTGTTTGCGGTTTTGTCGGAGCAGGCGGCGGCTTGATGATGCTCTTTGTTCTGACAACCGTTCTGGGTTATGAGCAGAAAACAGCGGTTGGAACCAGCGTTTTTGTCATGACCTTTACCGCCTTTACAGGCGCGGTGTCACATTTTTTGATTGGGGGCATTCCGAATTATTCTGTTCTGATCCTCTGCATTATTTTCACCTTTGCTGCAGCGAGGGTCAGTGCAATCTTTGCAAATAAGGCGAAGCCGGCAACCCTGAACCGAATCACGGGTCTGATTCTCGCCGGAATCGGTATCAGCATGACGATACTTCGCTTTATCACGCATGTAAGTGCATAGAGATAAGGAAAGAGGGGAGAAAAGATGGAGAAACAGGAGGAAAAAACACAGGAAGAGTTTACGGAAGAAAAAAGTACGGATACAGAGACATCCGAAGGGGAACTGGTCTTTGATATTCAGCAGGATCCCTATAACTATGTCAGGCAGGCGGTCTTTGGCCGCTGGAAGCCCTTTATACTGCGGGCAATGGATTTTGATGAGGATAATCTGACCCATTTCTCCCGCTTTACCAAGCAGCTTCCGATCACCCAGAAGGTGCTGAGCCAGAATCTGCGGCAGCTGGAGGCAGATGGCTTGATCTACCGTACGGTTTTGCCGACCATGCCGCCTCAGGTAGAGTACCGGTTGACCGAGTCCGGCAGAAGCCTGATTCCACTGCTGGATGCCTTCTATAAGTGGGGCTGGCAGGAAATGAAACGGCGGGAAATGCCCATTGATGCCCTGGGAGAAATGTGGCATGGCATGCGGGAGCCGGATGAAGAGCTGATGAGCCATCCCTATAAGAAAACCTACGACAAATAGAGTATTGCAGGTAGAACTAAGTATGACTATGCAAAAAGCTGAGAATGATCCTGGGCAGAACATCTCAGCTTTTTAGTCGGTTTTCAACAATACATTTTTTCCTATAATGCGGCACTTACCTTCAGGTAAGTGCCGCACTTTATTGTGCGTTCTTCACAGAAAAAAGCGGATATTGTAAACTCTCCTTGTCAAAAATAGAGCGAAATGCTCACAAAAATGTGAAGGAGGAGTTTCATGTCAACTACTATCGGTATCTTGTCCATTGTTTTGGCTTTTGCCGGTCTGATCGTGTTGACCTACAAGGGAATGTCAGTCATGTATGTGGCTCCGCTCTGTGCCTTGTTCGTCGCATTGGTCAACGGCATTCCCCTGTTGGACGCGATTACTGGACCTTTTCTGGGAGGTACCACCGGTTTTATCACCGGCCTGCTCCCCATTTTCATGCTGTCCATTCTGATGGGACGCGTGTATGTGGAGTCCGGCGCGGCAGTGAATATTGCCAGCACCCTGATGAAGGTCTTTGCCCGGAATGCATCCGGCGCCCGTAAGCAGACGATCGCAGTTTATATCTGTATCGCTGTCAGCTGGGCAATGTGCTTTGGAGGAATCGACACTTTCTGTGCCCTCTTTACCTTGTTCCCGGTTATGCTGACCATCTGTGCGGAGGCAAACATTCCCCGCAAGTATCTGATCGGTCTGATCACCTGCGGTGTTTCTACCGCGGCTCTGACTCCGGGTGCACCTTTGGTAACCAACTACACACCCATGAATATCCTGGGTACCTCATCTGCGGCTGGTCTGATTCCGGGCTTTGCGGCGGTATTGGTTATGCTGCTGGGCGGCGGCGTTTATCTTTGTAAGTCCATTCACAGGTCATCTGATCGAGGGGAGACATTTGATCCTGGTAATGTGCCCTTTACACCACCGGAGGAAGGACGCAAGTATCCGCCCTTTATCGTGGCCCTGCTGCCCCTGATCTCCGTGGTTGTACTGTTTAACCTGATCAACAACCTGATTCCGGCACTGGCTCTGGGCTTTACCCTCTCTCTGCTGCTTCTGGTGCCTTTCTTCCCCAGTACAGAGGAATGCGGCCGGGGTAAGGCATTGATCAATACCCTGAATGAAGGCGGACGTTCTACAGCAGAGTCCATCTTCATGGGCGCTATCGTAGTAGGCTTTGCTTCTGTTGTACAGGCAACCGATGCCTATCAGGTAATGGTAGACGGCCTTTTATCCTTGCCCCTGCCGGCACCGCTTCTGGTGGTGATCGCCGTGGCAATACTGGTAGGTCTTACAGGATCACCCCCTGCAGGACTGGCCATCGTGGTACCGGTTCTGGCAGCAAATCTGAGCCTGTCACCGATCGCAATCCATCGTATCGCTACCACGGCGGCTACAACCTTTGATACCCTGCCTTTCCAGGGAGCCATCCTCATCATGCTGAGCATGGCTGACCTGAAACACAAGGACGGCTATCCGCCGGTTATGATGTGTACCGTTGTTTGGACATTGGCAGCCTCTGTGGTTGCAGCAATTCTATTTGCGATTTTCCCGGGTTTGACCTGAGAACAAAGGAGCTCTTCCGATATGGAAGGGCTTCTTTTTTTATAAGAAATTCCAGGTTACAGGACAAAATGGGTTAATGAAAACCGAATAAAGGCCGAGAATGATCCTGGGCAGAACATCTCGGCCTTTGTGCCGGGATTGGCAATCAACCCATTTTGTCCTGTAACCTTACGCATTGGTCAACAAAAAGTCGGCTTATTTATCACGTTAGCATAGTAGAGAAGAAAAGCTATCTATGCTATAATAGCCTAACTGACAGAAAGAAGGAAAAGGAGCCGGCATGAGAATCATTCACTGTGCGGACCTGCATCTGGATGCAAAGATGCGGACAAAGCTGACAATTGAAGAGGCAAAAGAGCGCAGGGCAGAGATTCTGGACACCTTCCGGAGAATGCTGGACTTTGCTTTGGAGAAGGATGTGGATGCTATCCTGATCGCGGGAGATCTTTTTGATCGGGAATACAGCTCCCTGCATACAAGAAGCTATGTACTGGAACTGATCGCCTCCCATCCGGAGTTGGATTTTTATTATCTGAGAGGCAATCATGACCAAAGTGCTTTTTCTTCAGGACAGGAGAGACTGCCGGAAAACCTTCATACCTTCGGCAGGGACTGGAAGACCTACCAGATCGGAGCAGAAGAAGGGGGACGGATCTTTCTTACGGCAGGAGGAGAGGCAGAGCTAAGGGAGCTCTTTTTGCCGGAGCAGGCTTTCCATATCGTGATGCTGCACGGCCAGCTGGCAGACTATCCGGATCAGACAAGGCCGGAGGTGCTTGCCTTATCGGAGCTGAAAAATAAGGGAATCGATTATCTAGCCTTAGGTCATGTTCACAGCTTCTGTCAAGGAAAGCTCTTTCCCAAGGGCAGATGGGCTTATCCGGGCTGCCTGGAAGGACGAGGTTTTGATGAATGCGGAGAAAAGGGCTTTCTTCTCCTGGAAATCGATCCCAAGCTGCAACTTCAGATGGAATTTGTTCCCTTTGCCAAAAGAAGATACCTTCAGCTGGAAACGGAGATCAGCGGCTCTTCGGGACAGCTTGAGATTGAAGAAAAAATCATCGAGGAGCTCAGAAAACAGGGGGCAAGAAGGGAAGATCTGGTAAAGGTGATCCTGAAGGGAAGTCTTCCCTTATCCTGTGAGAAAAGCCTCCTGCAGATCAGACAGCGCTTCCAAGACAGTTTTTATGCCTTTTGGCTGGAGGATCAGAGCTATCTGGAGCTGGATCTTCTTTCCTATCGAAAAGATGCTTCTTTAAAGGGAGAACTGATCCGTCTGGTCATGGCAGATCCTTCCTTATCGGAAGAGGAGAAGGCAGGCGTGATCCGCTGTGGTCTTGCTGCTCTTTCTGGAGAGGAGTACAGAGAATGAGACTGATAGAGCTTAGAATCGAAAACTTTGGCGGTCTGCATGATCTTTCTCTCTCCTTTGAAGGCGGACTGAATATTTTCCTGAGGGAAAACGGCTGGGGAAAAAGTACCTTTATGGCCTTTATCCGGGTCATGTTTTATGGCTTTGCAGGAGAACAGAAGAGAAAGATAGAGGAAAATGAAAGGAAGCGATACCGACCCTGGCAGGGAGGTGTCTACGGAGGCTCCCTCCTTTTCTCGGTAGGAGATCGCTGCTATCGGCTGGAAAGAAGCTTTGGGGAGAAAAAGGAGGATTCTTTTTCCTTATATGATGCCAAAAGTGGCCTTCCCTCCGAAGATTATTCCGAAAAAATCGGGGAAGAACTCTTTCAGCTCGATCGGGAGTCCTTTTCCAAAAGTCTTTTTACCGGTCAGCTGGAGGCAGAGACCGGAGCAACAGCCGGAATCAATGCCAAGATCGGAGACCTGGCGGCAGAAGAAGCCGATATGGGTCAATACGAGATCGCGCAGATCATTTTGAAAAAGCAGAGCGATTTTTTAACGCCCGGACGCAAGACGGGAAGGATCAGCCGTCTGCGGGAGGAAATCCAGACCTTAGAATATGAAAGCAGCCTTCTGTTAGAGCACCGGAAGAGACAGGCGCTTCTGGAAAAAGAGATCCCTAATTTGGAGGAGAAGATCAAGCGTCTTTCTGCAGAAAAAGAAAAACTGCAGAAGGAAATCCTGAGCCGGGGAAAAAGACTGGAGGCAGAAGCAAAAAGAAAGAGAGAAAAAGCCTTCCCGGAAGCAGAAGGGGAAGAAAAAAGAAGAGACAGGGAAGAAAGAGAAGGCGGAGGACTTCTTTTTGGAGCCGGTCTTACCCTGGGGCTTTGCCTGCTTTTCTTTGGCTTCTTCTTAAAGGAGCCTTATCTTGCCGCAGCAGGCGGACTTTTGTTTATCTTTATGGCAGGTTTTTTCCTGAGGGAAAGAAGAAAGGCGTCTTCTATCTTAGAAAAACGGGATGGTAGAAGGGACAGAGAAAAAGGCCAGGCCAAAAAGGGACGAGCCGAAAAAGGCTGGGTCGAAAAAAGGCAGGCACCAAAAGGAGAGAAGAAGAATCTATCTTCCGAAGAAGGCCAAGAGGAAGAAAGCCGACAGCTCAGGCCGGAAGAGAGCCTGGAGAAACTGGCAAGGAGCCTGGAGCAGCTTAGCAGAGTTTTAGAAGAAGCAAGAAGGGAAAAAGAAAAGAAGCAGCTGGCGATCGAAGCGGAAGAGGTCTATCTCGAAGAGCTTCGACAGAAGCAGGAGAGGCTGGAGGCAAAAAGGGAAGAAGAGAAGGAGCTTGTCCAAAGGTACCGGATCATTGAGCTGACCAGGCAGAGCCTGGAAAAGGCCAGGGAGAATTTTGCAGCCCGTTACCTGGACAGCATAAAGGAATCCTTTGATCACTATTATGAAGTGATTGCCGGAAAGGAGGACAAAGACTTTTTCCTGGATACGAATCTGGAACTTCGGAAGAGAGAAAAAGGACAGCTGAGGGAGATCAGCATGATGAGCAGAGGCTATCAGGATCTGATCGGCATCTGCAGAAGAATGGCTTTTCTGGATGCTATGTATGGAAAGGAAAAACCGCCGGTATTCTTTGATGATCCCTTTGCCGGCCTGGATGAAGAAAAAACAGAGGGCGGCATGAGTCTTCTGGAAGAAATTGCGGACAGGTATCAGGTAATCTATCTGACCTGTCATAAGGATAGAACATGAGTGAAACGATAATCGGAATCCTTGCACATGTAGATGCGGGAAAGACAACTTTATCGGAGGAGATCCTCTATGAATGCGGTGCAATCCGCAAAAGAGGCCGGGTCGACAGCCGGGATGCTTTTTTGGATACGGAGCGGCTGGAAAAGGAAAGAGGAATCACCATCTTTTCCAAGCAGGCAGGCTTTCGCAGGGAAGAAAGGAAGTTTACCCTTTTGGACACCCCGGGGCATGTGGATTTTTCTCCGGAAACGGAGAGAAGCCTGCAGGTCCTGGATGCAGCCCTTCTGCTGATCTCTGGGCCGGACGGAGTGACGGGACATACCATGACCCTCTGGCAGCTCCTGAAGCATTATCATCTGCCGGTGATGATCTTTGTCAACAAAATGGATCAGGCAGGGACAGAAGAGGAGAAGATCCTTGCACAGATCCGGGAAAGGCTGGGAGAGCAGTGCATCGACTTTTCCGATCCGGATGGGGAGGACTGTCTGGAACAGACGGCCTTATGTGAGGAAGGCCTGCTTTCTGCCTATCTGGAAGAGGGAGAGATTGACGACGAGAGCCGAAGGAGGTTGATCGAAAAAGGAAAACTGGTTCCGGTTTTCTTTGGATCCGCCTTAAAGGGGGAAGGAACGGAGCAGCTTCTGGATGCAATGGAAAGGTGGCTTCCGGAAAAAAGCTATGGCAAGGATTTTGCCGCCAGGGTCTATAAGATCGGCCGGGATGAGCAGGGAAACCGCCTCACTTATCTAAAGGTAACGGGCGGAAGCCTAAAGGTAAAGGATCAGATCCTGCAGAGCCGGGGAGAGCAAAGTCAGAAGGTAAACCAGATCCGCCTCTACCAGGGAGCAAAATATGAGCTTTTGCAGGAAGCAAATGCCGGCAGCCTGGTCTGTATCACAGGCCTGGACTACAGCTATCCGGGAGAGGGACTCGGCGCCGAAGAAAAGGGAAAGGATCCTGTCCTTGAGCCGGTCATGACTTATGAAATCCTTCCACCGGCAGACTATGATAAGAGCAAATTCCGCCTGCAGCTGAGAATGCTGGAGGAAGAGGAGCCCATGCTGCAGATCACGGAGGATGCGGACAGCGGAGCTATTTATGTGCATCTGATGGGAGAGATTCAGACCCAGATTCTGGCGGCCTTGATGAAGGAACGATTTGGTATCGAAGTTTCCTTTGGACAGGGAAGGATCCAATATAAGGAAACGATTTGTCAAAGAGTTGAGGGGGTAGGCCATTTTGAACCCCTTCGGCATTATGCAGAGGTGCATCTCCTTCTGGAGCCGGGAGAGGCCGGAAGCGGTCTGGTCTACCAAAGTCAGTGCAGCGAAGATCTTCTGGACAGAAACTGGCAGAGACTGATCCTGACCCATCTGAAGGAGAGACAGCAAAAAGGCGTTTTGATCGGAGCACCCCTGACCGATGTGAAGATCACCTTGGTCAGCGGAAAGGCACATGAAAAGCATACCGAGGGCGGAGACTTTCGGGAAGCTACCTACCGGGCGGTTCGGCAGGGGCTGATGCAGGCAGAGTCCAGACTTTTAGAGCCCTGTTACCGTTTTACGATGGAACTTCCGACAGAGAATCTGGGCCGGGCGATGACCGACCTGGAAGGAAAAAAAGGCAGCTTTGAATCGCCGGATATAAGGGGAGAAAGAGCCTACCTGGAAGGACTTGTTCCGGCTGTCGGGATGAGCGGCTATCAGCAGGAGTTCCGTGCTTATACCGGAGGTAGAGGAAGCCTGAATCTGACGCCGGCCGGTTATATTCCCTGCCACAATGAGGCGGAGATCCTGGCGGAGAGCAATTATGATCCGGACAGGGATACAGAATATCCGAGTGGATCGATTTTCTGTTCCCATGGAGCGGGCGTCTTTGTTCCCTGGGATCAGGTCCCTCAGAAAATGCACTTGCCCTCTTACCTGCGGCAGGAGGAAAAAGGAAAAGAAAATGCAGCCGTCTTTTCACAGAGGAGAGAAGGCAGGAAAGAAGCCTCTGAGGAAGAGCTGATGGAGATCTTCCGAAAGTCCCATAGGGCGGGAAATCAAAAAGAAAAGCCAAGAGGCAGCGCAGCTGCAAGGATTTTTCGGGGAGAGGCAGCAGAAAAGTCTCCGGAGGATCTGATGAGAAATGCTGAAATCCGGGAAAGACATAAAAAGCCTGCCGGAGAAAGAGAAGGACCGACAGAAGAGGTGCTTCTGGTAGACGGCTATAATATCATTTTTGCCTGGGAGAAGCTGCAGGAGCTGGCGGAGCAGAATATGGATGCGGCCAGAGGTGCCTTGGAAGAGATTCTTTCTAATTATCAGGGCTATTATGGCATGCATCTGATCATAGTCTATGATGCTTACCGGGTTGCGGATCATGAAACAGAGATTTGCAGGAAGGGAAATCTTCATATTGTATTTACCAAGGAGGCAGAGACGGCAGATCAGTTTATCGAAAAGGCCGCAATTGCCCTAAAAGGGAAGAAAAGAGTGACGGTTGCAACTTCGGACGGGGTAGAACAGGTTATTGTCTTTGCCCAGGGAGCGAGCCTTCTGTCAGCCAGGGAGCTTTTGGAAGAAGTAGAAGAAATGAAGCTGGAGATTCGGAAGGAATATCTGGAAAAACAGGAAAAGAGTGCAAGATATTTGTTTGAAGGAGCCGATCCGAAGCTTGCAGAGAGGTTAGAATATATCAGATTAGGAGAAGAGGAAAAGAAAGATGAATAGGAAAAAAGGAAAGGTGACAAGAATCGTCGCTATGCTTTTGGTAATTCTGATGGTCATCGGTATGTTTATCGGTGCTTTTGCCCAGTTTGCCAGTGCAAAGGAAAAAGGAGATACCTTTACAGTTGGATTTGATGCAGAGTTCCCGCCTTATGGCTACCAGGATTCTGACGGAGAATACATCGGCTTTGATCTGGATCTGGCCCAGGAGGTCTGTGACAGAAATGGCTGGGAGCTGGTAAAACAGCCGATCGACTGGGATTCCAAGGATATGGAATTAAAAAGCGGTACCATTGACTGTATCTGGAACGGCTTTACCATGAACGGCAGGGAGGATGACTATACCTGGTCAACTCCCTATGTGGATAATTCCCAGGTTGTGATCGTGCGGGAGGATTCCGATATAGAAAGTCTGGAGGATCTGGCCGGCAAAAATGTTGTGGTACAGAATGACTCTTCTGCCCTGGCAGCCTTTACGGGAGACGATGCGACAGAGGAAAATGTGGCTCTTTGCGCTTCCTTTGCGGAATTAGAGCAGGTTGCGGATTATAATACCGCCTTTATGGATCTGGATTCCGGCATTGTAGATGCGGTCTGCATGGATATCGGTGTTGCCAGCTATCAGCTGGAGCGGAGAGAAAATTCTTACCGTATGCTGGACGAATATGTTTCAACAGAGCAGTACGGTATCGGTTTTAAGAAGGGAAATTATGAGCTGAGGGATCAGGTGCAGGAGACCTTAAATGCCATGGTTGAGGATGGCAGCTTTGATGAGATCGCAGAAAAGTGGGGCCTGTCTGACAGCGTGTGTCTGGCAGATACCATGACCATGCAGTTTGATGACGAGAGCGCAGATGCGGCAGCCCTTATTTCCGGAAATCAGTCCGGCAGCACAAAGTCCGGCGTTCTGCAGGTAATCAAGGAGCTTAGTACAGGACTTCTGGCAACCTGTGCCATCTTTTTCCTGACCCTGCTCTTTTCCATGCCCCTGGGGCTTCTGATCACCTTTATCAGAAGAAGCAAAAATGCTGTCCTTAGATGGATCGCCAAGATCTATATCTCTGTTTTGCGAGGCACTCCTCTGATGCTGCAGCTGATCTTAGTCTTCTACGGTCCCTCGATTCTCTTCGGCGCCCAGTTGTCTGCAAGCTGGAGATTTGTTGCGGTAATTATCGGCTTCTCCATTAATTATGCGGCTTATTTTGCAGAGATTTTCCGTTCCGGTATTCAGGGCGTGCCCAAGGGACAGACAGAGGCTGCCCAGGTGCTTGGTTTTACGAAGAAACAGACCTTTGTGCATATTATTTTCCCGCAGATGGTAAAGAGAGTTATGCCGCCGGTAACAAACGAGGTCATTACCCTGGTCAAGGATACTTCTCTTGCCTTCGCCATCGCTTATACGGAAATGTTTACGATCGCACAGAGAATCGTTGCAAGAGATGCAAATCTCATGCCGATCTTTGTAGCAGGTATCTTTTACTATATCTTTAATGCCCTTGTAGCAGCTGCCATGTCAGCGATCGAGAAGAAGCTGGCTTACTTTGAATAAGGAGATTAAAATGGGAGAAATTTTATTACAAGTCAATCATTTGAAAAAGGCCTTTGGCAGCAATGAGGTGCTGAAGGATATTTCCGCATCCGTAATGGAGGGAGAAGTAGTCTCTATTCTCGGTCCCTCAGGTTCCGGTAAGTCTACCTTTCTTCGATGCGCAACCCTCTTAGAGACTATGGATGCCGGAGATCTGATCTATGACGGCGCCTATGCGGCAAAAGATGCTGGTGGGAAAGCGGTCTATGCGGGAAAGGAAGACATGAAGAAGATTGAAAGCAGCTTCGGCCTGGTTTTCCAGAATTTTAATCTTTTCCCTCATTACAGTGTCCTGAAAAATATCATGATCAGTCCGGTTCTGGTACAGAAAAGGAATGAGAAAGAGGTAGAAAAAGAAGCAAGAGAGCTTCTGGAAAAGGTGGGTCTGGCAGATAAGGCAGATGCCTATCCCGGACAGCTCTCCGGCGGACAGCAGCAGAGGGTAGCGATCGCAAGAGCCCTGGCTATGAAACCGAAGATCCTTTTCTTTGATGAGCCGACCTCAGCCCTTGATCCGGAGACAACGGCGGAGATCTTAAAACTTCTGCGGCAGCTGGCGCAGGAAAAGATGACCATGGTGATCGTTACCCATGAGATCAGCTTTGCCAGAAGTGTGTCAGACCGTGTGATCTTTATGGATGGCGGAAAAATTATAGAAGAAGGAAAACCGGAGGATGTGATCGACCATCCGGAAAATGAAAGAACCAGAAGCTTTTTGAAAAAACTTGATATCTAAATGGTAATCCGCGGGCATAGCTCTTTAAAATGATTTGAAAAACGAATCAATTAATTCGATATGTGAATTATGAACTAAAATTCGACTTGAAAACAAGAATGATTTGTGCAATAATTCCAACATAAGGCTTAATGTAAATGAATAGGAGGAAGAGGTATGTTCAAAGGAAAATTTGGAAGATATTCCATAACTTTCTGCATTCTCGGCATTGTCTACATGTTTATGTATTCAGGCCTTCAGAATGATCAGATCAACATCATCCAGGCCTTCTCGGCTTGGGATTCAAATGCGACCGTTACACCGCTTACCATCGGTAACCTGGTATGTATCGTGCTTTCATTTGTTTACGGAACACTTTTTGTTAAGATCGGTGTTAAAAAGACACTTGTTCCGTGTATTATTCTTGCAGCGATTGGCTGTGCAGGCATTGCTTTAGCAAACGGTATTGCTACTGTCAGTGGTGTACAGGCTCTTTCACAGGCAGCAGGTTCTGCAGCAGTTCAGGGTTCTTATGCACTTTATGCAGTTTCACTCTTTATTGTACGTTGTACCTGCATGTGCTTCCAGCTGTCAGGCTTTATGTTTGCAACAAACTGGTTCATCCGTTACAGAGGACGTGTTCTCGGAATCATTACACTGGGATCACCGCTCTTCTCCGTACTGGGAACATCCGTTATGACAACATTCATTTCATCACATCTGAATGGTGACTATCGTCCCTTCTATGTAGGAATCGCAGTTGTTCTTGTACTGATCGCTATTCTTACAGCTACTATGATGAAGGATACACCGGAGGAGGCAGGCCTTTATCCGGATGGTGCGGATCATGCACCGGTTTCCGAGGGAACAGATAAGGGTGAGACGGCCAGCCTTGGTGAGGTTCTGAAGAATTCCAAGACATGGGTTATGATCATCAACTTCGGCTGCTTCAACTTTATCATCAATGCTTGTATGGCTTCCATGGTTGCATGGTTCTCCTATCTGGTTGTTTCAAACGTAGATATGGTTGCAGCCGGCGCTATGGGCGGCATGTTCCAGGGCATGGGTGGACTGGAAGGTGCAGGTGCGATGGCACTTTTCGTAGGACAGGCAACAAAATGGCTGTCCGTAGGTGCGATCCTCGGTATTCCGATGTCCTTTATCTTCGGTGTAATCGATGATAAACTTGGTACACCGATCGCTTGTATTCTTCTTGGTGTGACAGAGTTCCTTCCGGTAATCGGACTGATGAGCCAGCAGTCAGCAGTTCAGAACACAGGATCCTGCAGCATTCCGATGCTGGTTGTTTGGGGATTCGGTGTTGCCTGCATGACAGGTGGTGTTCCGACCATGAACCCGGCATCCGTATCCTATGCATTCGGACGTAGAGAATATGCAACAGCTTCTCGAGTTGTTCTTTCTCTGCAGCTGATCCCGATGGCATTTGCAGCTCAGATCATGACGAGTGCATTCTCATCCGGAGCAGGTAAGACAGCATGGATGGCACTGATGGCTGTTATCGTAGTTGGTATCATCTTCTGCATCCCGATGTTCAAATGGGGCGATGCAATGGCAGCTGACCGTGATGGAGCAAAATAAATAAAATAGATTGATAAGATTTACATTAAGTTGAGTTCTGTGGTCCGGGGGCTCTGCCCCCGGAATATCTGAAATATGGGGATATGGAAGATAAAAAGCAGAAACAGGAATGCAGCATAAGGCAGAGTTGGTTTAGGGGAACCATGAAGGCCTGCCTAAGCTGTATTTTTCGCAGGCGTAGTTCAGTGGCAGAACACCAGCTTCCCAAGCTGGATATGCGGGTTCGATTCCCGTCGCCTGCTTTTTAACCACTGCTTCGCAGATCATTCGAATATGGATGTAGGCGGAGGCACACAGGTTTCTTTTTCTCATAATGGTAATTTCTGATATGTGAAAATGTGAAAAAAGTGTCTTATAAAATTTTTGCTATGTGAGAAAAAAGTGGTTGACAAGAACCAGGATCTATGGTTTAATATCGTTGTTGCGCGATAGTAGTACAGTTGGTAGTACGCCACCTTGCCAAGGTGGAGGTCGCGAGTTCGAGTCTCGTCTATCGCTCTTAGGGATCGGAAGTAAGCTTCCGGTCCTTTTTTTGCGCGAGTAATGAGCCAAAGGGGATGCGAACTTGTAAGAAGCCCCTATTTGTAATAAAATACAGACATTATGAGTTAGAGTCTGCTAAGATGCGGCTTCTTACTGAATCTATAGAGAAAAAAGATACGAATGCCGGAGAGGCCGGTGATAAACGGAGGAAAGATATGGAAATCGGAATTAAGGGAAGTAAGACAATCACAGTGACAGAAGAGATGACAGCGGAAAAGGTCGGAAGCGGACTGCTGCCGGTTTATGCAACCCCCTGCATGATCGCTGAGATGGAGAATGTAGCAAGTCTTAGTGTACAGGGAGAGCTGGAAGAAGGCTGCGGAACCGTCGGAACAAAGATGAATGTAGATCATCTTTCCGCAACACCGGTTGGTATGCAGGTTCGGATCGAAAGCGAACTGACAGAAGTGGACAGAAGAAAACTTGTTTTCAAGGTAGAGGCTTATGATGAGGCAGGGCTGATCGGTCAGGGGCTTCATGAGAGATTTATCATTCAGAATGAAAAGTTTTTGGCTAAGGCGGAATCCAAGCTGGAGAAATAAGAATCATGAAGGAAATCAAACAGGTTATTATAAAGGTTTATCTGGCGGCACTTTTGATTTTGGTGCCGCTCTATTATGAAAATGCTTATTTTAATACCCTTCAGGCAAAGGCGAAGTCTTTCTGGGTCGTTTCCGGTCTGGTTTTTGCCTGCTTTATTGCGATTTTTATCATTGAGGTATTGATGAAGGAGCCAATCCTGAAAAATGCGAAGGACTTTTTCAAAAGCTTTAATCTGATGGATATTGCGGTCTTTGCCTTTGGACTGGTGGCACTGATCTCCTGCCTCCTTTCAGAGAACAGGGCAGAAGCCTTCAGCGGTTCGAATGGCTGGTATATGGGAGCCTGGACGCTTTTTGCTTATATGATCAGCTATTTTCTGATCTCCAGAAACAAACCCTATGATCAGTATCTTTTTGTTTTTGTGACGATCGGAGCAACGCTTCTCTTTGCGCTTGGATTTCTCAATGGCTTTGATATCGATCCTCTGGGTATGCATAGCCTTCTGATCGAAAAGGAGCATTTCCAGTATATTTCCACGGTCGGAAATATTAACAGCTATTCCGGCTATCTTTCTTTGATGCTGCCGGTTCTGGCAATGTCCTATACGGCTGAGGACAGGGCCTGGCTGAAGAAATGGATGGGCGTCGTGCTTGTGATCGGTTATGCGAATCTCTACTTTAATAACAGTGACGGAGCATTTATCGGTACCGGCTTTGGGCTTCTTTTCTTTATTTATTACTGCCTGAAGACCAGGGACTATTATCATGGCGTTCTGATGAACGGTATCTTTTTCGCCCTGGGTTCTTTGATCGTTAAATTATGCGATCTTTTCTATTCGGCAGACCATCATACGGAGTTTGCAGGCATCGGTGAGGTGATCCTGAATTACTGGATTTTCCTGGCGATCGGCCTTCTTTGCCTGCTTTTGATTCTTTTAAAACCCCTTTTGACGAAGGTGACATCAGAAAAATCAGATAAGGCCTTATCCATTGTGGTAGGAGCTCTTTCTGTTATTTTGGTTTTGGTGATCATTATTTATAATGCCATGCATTTTTCCGGTGAATGGGGAACCAAGCGTGGCTGGATCTGGATGATTTCCGTTGACATGTTCAAAAGCATGAATCCCCTGCAGAAGCTGATCGGTATCGGACCGGATACCTTCGGTATTCTGGCATCGAGTGGGTGGGGAGATTTCATCAGTGAGCACTGGGGCAAGAGAGTGGCCAATGCCCACAATGAATTCCTGGAATATCTGATCACAACCGGCCTGGTCGGTGCAATTTCCTATGCTCTTTTCTACCTTTCTGCGTTCAGGGACTATGTAAAGAGGATTGACTGGCATCCGGTCAAGGCGATTCTTTTCTTCGGTATCATGGGCTATATGGGACAGGGTCTGGTAAACAATCCTCAGGCAATGAATATGGCTATTTTCTTCCTTTTCCTGGCAGTGTACCGAAGCTTTGGTTTTAAGGAAGAGGAAAAGGAGCCGGTTTATACCAGGGCTATCGATAAAAGAAGTAAGAGTAAAAAGAAAAAGCGCAGAAGATAGTTGCGTGCTAGCTGGAGAAAAGGGGGATTCTGTGAGCGAGCAGAAGACAAAGGGGAAGATAACAAAAGAAGGGATCCTTTCCTGGACAAAGATCGAGAACCTCTATGTATATGATGAGGTGGATTCTACCAATGAGGAAGTGAAAAGACTGGCTGCCAAGGGAGCCGGTCATGGCACTCTGGCGGTTGCAAATCAGCAGACAGCAGGAAAGGGGCGACTGGGACGGTATTTTTATTCCCCTGACCAGACAGGCATCTATATGTCCCTTCTTCTGAAGCTGGGACTGAATTTTTCGGAAAGCCTTCTTGTGACAACGGCAGCATCGGTTGCGGTCTGCCGGGCGATCGAGGAAGTTTGCGGTATTTCCTGCGGGATCAAATGGGTTAACGATATCTATCTGCACAATAAGAAAATCTGTGGTATTCTGACAGAAGCGGTTATGGATCCGGCAGAAGGCAGAATCAGCGGCATGATCTGCGGAATCGGGATCAATGTCGGCCGAAAGGAATTTCCGGAGGAAGCCGGTAAACTGGCAGATTCTCTCTATCAGACGGATGAGATAGAAGCAGAGCTTTTAAATCATCTGACCGCTGCTGTTTATAAGCATCTGATGGAGCTTTGTGAGAAACTTCCGGATAAGAGCTATATGGAAGAGTACCGGGAAAGATCCGTAGTCCTCGGAAAGGCGATCCGTTATACCGATCATGGCAGCTGGAAGAATGCCTATGTGACCGGGATCAATGAAGAGGGTGGTCTGGAGCTTCAAACGGAGACAGAAGGAGCGCTTACCTTGGCGTCCGGGGAGATCTCGGTTCGGGTCAGAGAGGATGAAGAAGATGTTTGATCTTAGAGCTTTTATTGAGAAAAATGCTTTATCTGCGGATCGGGAAGAAAATCTTCTTAAGCTGGAAAAGGCACTGGCAGAGCAGGAAGCGACAGGCCTGGTCTGCAGGGGACAGATTGGCGGCATGGTACCGGCCGGTCTGGAAATGCTGGGAATAAATACCATCTTTCCGAATGGAATTTATGTCAGCCTGCATGAAGAGGCAAAATGCGAGAAGGCGACCCTGATCCTTGTGCCGAAAGCCCTGGTGGTCGGACTTGACCTGTCCGGCCTTGAGATAGAAAAGGGCGAGGAAGAAAAAGGCAAAGAGGAAAAAGGTAAAGCAGGAAAAGCGGAAGAAGAAAAAGACAAAATAGAAAAAGAAACCGTGGAAGAGGGGGAGATGCTGGAAAAGAAGCTGGAAGAAAGCCTGGATGCGCTTTTTGCCCGTATGCAGTATTATCCCCAGGCTCTGCTGGAACTTGCCTTGGATGCGGGGCAGAGAGAAAGCAGGGCAGCAAAGGTCTTGGAAGGACTGGCAGAGAAAAAAGGCTGGCAGCTTTCCTATTATGAAAGGGAAGAATGGGAGCCTTGTACGGAAGAGCTTTCCGAGATCGATAAAATGATCGGGAAAAAGGCGGAGGATGCCCTTTGTGAGAGACTGGCCAGGTGTGGTGCGAAAGCAGATGGAAGGCTTCTGACAAAGGAAATGGAGAGCGATGGTCTTCTTCTGGCGGCAGGAGAGCAAAACTGGAGTCTTGTCTTTTAGTTTTCTTCCGGCAGTCGGAGAACACAACCAGAGTCTTGTTTTCCGGAAATTTTTTGGAAGTCTTTTGAAAAGTGGCAGGAGTGTGAAAAGAAGAGCGTATGCATAATGAATTATTGACGATTGGACCGGTTACGATCTATGGCTATGGTCTGATGATCGCGATCGGAATCATAGCAGCCTATGTGATGGCGGAATACCGGGCGAAAAAACTGGGCTTAAAACAGGATATGGTCTTTTCCCTGGTGCTTTGCTGTGTTATTTTCGGCTTTCTCGGTTCGAAGATCCTGTATTTTCTGACCCAGATCAAAGCGATCCTTGCAGATCCCTCCCTTCTGACCAATCTGGCAGACGGCTGGGTAGTTTACGGAGGCATTATCGGCGGTATCTTCGGAGCCTGGCTATGCTGCAAGTTTCATCATGTCCATCTTCTGGATTATCTGGATCTGGCGGGACCGGCCTGTGCCCTGGCGCAGGGCTTTGGCAGAATCGGCTGTTTTCTGGCAGGCTGCTGCTATGGAAAAGAGACCGGCAGTGCCTTTGCCATTACCTTTCATCATTCGGAATATGCACCGAACAATGTTCCGCTTTTGCCGACCCAGCTGATTTCCAGCGGTCTGGATTTTGTGAACTGCCTTCTGCTTTTATATCTTGCGCGGAAAAGCAAAAAAAGAGGCCTTGTTACCGGTCTTTATCTTACACTTTACAGCATCGGCAGATTTATACTGGAGTTTTTCAGGGGAGATCTGGTCAGGGGAAAGGTTGGACTTTTGTCCACCTCCCAGTTTATCGGTCTCTTTACCTGTGCGGCAGGTCTGGTGATCCTGCTTTATAGTCTGAAGAAGGGAAGACTAAGGGGAGAAGAAGAATGATCCTATCAGTACAGAATATAGGAAAAGCCTACGGGGAAGATGTGATTTTAAAGGGCGTTTCCTTTCATATTGAAGACTACGAAAAAGCGGCGATTGTCGGCATGAACGGTGCCGGCAAATCGACGCTTCTTAAGATTATAACGGGAGACCTTTCCGCGGATGAGGGAGAGGTCTTTCTGGCAAAGGGAAAAAGCATGGGCTATCTTTCCCAGCATATCAGTTTCGGAGAGAATGCGACGATCTATGAAGAGGTTCTTCATGCAAGGCAGGACCTGATCGAGCGGGAGGGCCAGCTCCGGGAGATGGAAGAAAAAATGAACCATCTGAGCGGAGCCGAGCTGGAAAGACTTCTGGAACAGTATCATCTGCAGAATGATGCCTTTGACCAGGATGGAGGCTATACCTTCCGCAGTGAAGTCGGAGGCGTTTTAAAGGGCCTCGGTTTTACGGAGGAGGACTTTGATAAAACCATAGAGGAGCTTTCCGGAGGACAGAAAACCAGGGTGGCTCTGGCCCGCCTTCTGGTCTCCAAGCCGGACCTTCTTCTCTTGGATGAGCCGACCAACCATTTGGATATCGAATCCATTACCTGGCTGGAGGGCTTCCTTTTGAATTACAAGGGAGCGGTTATCCTGGTTGCCCATGACAGGTATTTCCTGGACCGCATCGTGTCTAAGGTGGTTGAGATTGAGTATCATAAGGCCCATGTCTTTTCCGGAAATTATTCCGAATATGCGGTCAAAAAGAGAGAACTGCGCCTGGCACAGATGAATGCCTACCTGAATCAGCAAAGAGAGATCAAGCATCAGGAAGAAGTTATCACCAAGCTGAAGCAGTTTAACCGGGAAAAATCCATCAAGAGGGCGGAGAGCAGGGAAAAGGCTCTGGATAAGCTGGAGCGGATCGAAAAGCCGACCGAAGAAAATGCCAGAATGCATCTGACCCTTTCTCCCAACCGGGAAAGCGGAAAGGATGTATTGCATGTTGAGGGACTGGCCAAATCCTTTGAAGAACAGACGCTCTTTCAGGATCTTTCCTTTGATATCTACAGGGGAGAGAAGGTTGCCTTGATCGGCGGAAACGGCAGCGGAAAGACAACGATCCTGAAGATCCTGATGGGCATGCTGCAGGCCGATGCGGGAGAGATTAAGACCGGGGCCGGCGTAGAGATCGGTTATTACGATCAGGAGCACCAGGGCCTCCATATGGAAAAGACCCTGATGGAAGAGATCGGGGATGCCTATCCCAATCTGACCAATACCCAGATCCGAAATACCTTAGCTGCCTTCCTTTTCACGGAAGATGATGTCTTTAAAAGAATCGGCGACATCAGCGGCGGAGAAAAGGGAAGGGTTGCCATGGCCAAGCTGATGCTTTCCGGCGCCAATTTCCTCCTTCTGGATGAGCCGACCAACCATTTGGATATGATCTCCAAAGAAATCCTGGAGGATGTGCTGAGGGACTATACCGGAACGGTTTTATATGTCTCTCATGACAGATATTTCATTAACCGGACGGCAAGCCGCATCCTGCATCTGAACGGCCGCAGGCTGACAAACTATATCGGCAATTATGACTACTATCTGGAAAAGAAGGATCTTCTGGAGAGGGAACTTGCCGAGAAAGAAGAGACGGGGGCGGAGAAAAAAGAAGCCTCTGACGGAAAAGCAGCCTGGGAGGAGCAGAAAAAGCTGCAGGCGCAGCAAAGGAAAAAGGAGAATGCCCTGCAGAAGGCAGAGAAGAGAATCGAGGAGCTGGAGGAGAAGCAGGGTGAGCTGGAAGAAGCCCTTGCCGATCCGGGGATCGCAACGGATTCTTACAAGCTGGGCAAGCTCTCGGAAGAGCTGCAGAGCCTGCAGGAAGAGCTGGCAGCAGCCTATGAAGAATGGGAAGAGCTGGCAGCAGACCTTTAGGGAGACAGAAGGAAAGCATGAAGAAAAGATCAAAAGAGATCATTGCAATATTGGATGAAAATCTGGGGACAGATTACCGCTGTTACCTGCATTACGAGACCCCCTTTCAGCTGCTGGTGGCAACCATGCTGAGTGCCCAGTGTACAGATGCGAGGGTGAATATGGTGACAAAGGATCTCTTTGTCAAATACCCCGGCCCAAAGGAACTGGCGGAGGCAGAGCTTTCTGAACTGGAAGAAGAGATTCATTCTGTCGGCTTTTATCATAATAAGGCAAAGAATCTGATCGCCTGTGCCAAAAAGATCATGACAGACTTCAGTGGTCAGGTGCCGAGAAGCCTGGAGGAGCTGGTTTCCCTCCCTGGAGTTGGAAGAAAGACGGCAAATGTCATTCGGGGGAATATTTTCGAGGATCCGAGCGTTGTGGTAGATACGCATGTAGGGAGAATTTCCAGAAGACTTGGTTTGACAAAGGAGGAAGATCCGGAAAAGGTAGAAGCGGACCTGATGAAGGAGCTTCCGAAGGATCATTGGATCCTTTTTAATATGCAGATCATTAGCTTTGGAAGAAGCATCTGCACGGCGAGAAATCCCAAATGCGACAAGTGTTTTATCCGGGACTATTGTGTCGAAAAAGGCAGAGGCGGGAAACCTTGAATTTACGGTATGCCTTATGCTATCATACTATATTAAGCGAATAAAAATGTTTTAGCAGAGCAGAGGATTAACAAGGAGATTAGAGATGAAAAGAAGGATTTTTTCCGGATCTTTTCTTGCGGCTGCGGCCTGTCTGGCAGCAGGGCTTTTGTTGATGCTGATGCCGGTGAAGGCGGAGGCTGCTGAGGCAAGGATCAGAGATAATGTTTATATCGGTACCGTTGCAGTCGGCGGCATGACAGCAAAAGAGGCAGAGGCGGCGATCGATGAATATATTGAAGAATTAAATACAGGAGAGACCGTTCTGGTTGGAAATGTCGGCAGTACAACGGTATCGAATGCGGATCTGGGTATCAGCTGTAATGCGACAGAGACCATAAAGAGTGCCCTGGCCATCGGAGAAAGCGGAAACCTGCTTTCCAGATATAAGGACATCCGGGACACCGAGAATCAGAAATATGTACTGAAGCCGGATATCGAGATCGATACGGATATGACCAGACAGGTCTTTAGTGATTTCCAGAATATTCTGGTTTCTGGAGCCGTAGACTACGGCCTGAAGCATGACGGAAGCAGCTTTACCGTTACGGAAGGAAAAGAAGGAACGGTTATTGATGAAGATGCCTCCATTCAGGCGATTCAGGATTTCTTCTCTACAGAGTGGTCAGAGAGCGGCAATTCCGTTGAACTGGCCACAAAGACGGTTCAGCCTCAGGGCTCGGCAGAAGAACTTGCCAAGGTAAAGGATCTGCTGGGAAGTTATACAACGGACTATAGCTCTTCTACGGACGGTCGTAAGACCAATGTCGAGAGAGGAACAGAGCTGATTAGCGGCAATGTTGTCTATCCGGGAGAAGAATTCTCCGTGCATGATACGGTAAATCCCATGAATGCGGAAAACGGCTTTGCCCTTGCCGGTGCCTATGAGAATGGTGCAACGGTAGAATCCTATGGCGGTGGTATCTGTCAGGTATCTTCTACTTTATATAATGCCGTTCTGATGAGTGAGCTGGAGGTCGTAAAGAGATCTCCCCATTCCATGATCGTTGGCTATGTAGAGCCTTCCAGGGACGCTGCCATTGCAGGTGACTATAAGGACTTTATCTTTAAGAACAATACCAATGCCCCGATTTATATTGAGGGAACAGCAAGCGGAGGTGTCCTGACCTTTAAGATCTACGGACAGGAGACCAGAGCGGCCAACCGTAAGATCGAGTATGTCAGCGAAACGGTAGAAGAAACAGAACCGGGAGGAACCGAATACCGTGCAGATAACAGCATGGCGGTCGGTCAGATCAAGCTGAATCAGTCGGCGCATTCCGGAAAGGAAGCGGTTTTATATAAGATCGTTTATGAGGATGGAGAAGAGGTTTCCAAGGAACAGGTGAACTCCAGCAGCTATGCTGCAGCCAGCACGATCTATAATGTAGGAACCTATTCCTCTAATTCAGAAGCGGTATCTGCGATCACGAATGCGATCGAAAGTCAGGATGGAGATACCATCCAGTCCGTAGCATCTGCCTACTATGATGCAGAAGCGATCGAGGAACTTGCAGCAAAGGCAGCAGAGGCAGAGTAAGGGAGAAAAGCGGAAAGATGAAGCTGGGCAAGCTTTCACAGACGGTTCTGAGACGATCCGTATTAAAGGAAATAAAGCCGGAGGCAGAAAAAAGGGAAGGCACTCTTACTTCTGTCAATGCGGCAACGGCAGTCTATGATAAGATCGGCCGCTATGCCTTCTTTAAGGCGGTTAATGATCTGGCAGCCAAGGGGGCTAAACCGGAGGAAGTTTTGGCGCTGGCTCTTTTTCCGCCGGAGGCGGAGGAAGAAGAGATCCACAAGGCAGCAGCGGAATTCGGCGAGCTTTGCAGACACTACGGCCTTTTGCCAATCGGCGGTCACAGTGAGATCACTTCTGCCGTGAAAAGGCCTATCCTTTCTGTGACAGCATCCGGAAAAGTGAAAAAGGCCGATTACCCGGCGAAGGCGCAGGCAGGGGACAGCCTGATCCTGACCAAGACCGTTGCTCTGGAAGGAAGCGCCATTTTGGCCCATCTGAAAGAAAAAGAATTAAAGGAACATTTCCCGGACTTTTTGATTGACCGGGCAAAGGCCTTTGATCGGGATTTATCCATTTTAGAGGAAGCGGAACTGGCCTTGGAGGCCGGCGTGCATGCTATGCTGGATCTTTCCCAGGGAGGCGTTTTCGGAGGCCTTTGGGAATTTGCGGAGGCTTCCGAGATCGGAATGGAAGTAGACCTGAAGAAGATCCCTATCCGACAGGAGACGGTAGAGATCTGTGATTATCTGGATGTGAATCCCTATGAGCTGATTTCCGGAGGCAGTCTCTTACTTGCGGCGCCGGACGGGGAAGAAGTCCTTGTCAGATTAAAAGAGAAAAACATTTCTGCCGCGATCATCGGTCGTGTGACCAAGGAGAAGGGCAGAAAATTACATAATGATGGTGAAGTCCGGTATCTTGACCGGTCGAAAACAGATGAAATTTTCCGAATCATCGGATGAAAGGAAGAGTTATGAGAGAGCAGTTACTGAGAATCATCGAAAAGAACAGCCGTATCGATTTAGGCGAAGTGGCGATCATCCTCGGCGTAGAGGAAGAAACAATTGTAAATGAACTGGCGGCCTTAGAAGCGGAAGGCATCATCTGTGGATACCATACAATGATCGACTGGGATAAGACAGATGTAGAGCAGGTGCAGGCTCTGATTGAGGTTCGCGTTACCCCGCAGAGAGGACGGGGCTTTGAGCAGATCGCAGAGCGCATCTACCGTTATCCGGAAGTTTCCAGTACTTATCTGATGTCAGGTGGCTATGATCTGATGGTCATTCTGGAAGGAAAGACCCTCAAGGAGGTTTCCACCTTCGTAACAGACAAGCTGTCTACCATTGATGAGGTGACAAGCACAGCAACTCACTTTATCCTGAAGAGATATAAGGATCACGGCACTGTTATGCAGAAGAAAAAGAAAGATGAAAGAGAGGTATTTACGCCATGAGAAATCCGCTTTCTGAGAAGATCGTCGGAATTCGTCCATCCGGTATTCGTAAATTCTTTGATCTCGTAACGGAGATGGAAGATGCAATATCCCTTGGCGTCGGCGAGCCTGATTTTGATACCCCCTGGCATATCCGTGATGAGGGAATCTATTCCCTGGACAGAGGTCGAACTTTCTATACCTCAAATGCCGGTTTAAAAGAATTAAAGATCGAGATCTGCAAGTATCTGAAGAGAAATTATGATCTTGACTATGATTATGATAAGGAAACCCTGGTAACCGTAGGCGGCAGCGAGGCAATTGATATTGCCATGCGTGCTATGCTGGATCCGGGAGATGAGGTCATCATCCCCCAGCCAAGCTATGTTTCCTATGAGCCCTGCGCCATTCTGGCAGACGGTGTTCCGGTCATTATTAACCTGAAGGAAGAAAATGAATTCCGCCTGACCAAGCAGGAACTTCTGGATGCGATCAGTCCGAAGACAAAGATCCTTGTGATGCCCTTCCCTAATAATCCGACGGGAGCCATCATGGAGAGAGAGGATCTGGAGGAAATCGCCAAGATCTGCGTAGAGAAGGACATTTTTGTCATCAGTGATGAGATCTATTCTGCCCTTACCTATAAGGGAGACCATGTATCCATCGCCAGCCTTCCGGGCATGAAGGAACGTACGATCACAATCAACGGTTTTTCCAAGTCCCATGCTATGACCGGCTGGAGACTGGGCTATGCCTGCGGACCGGAAGTGATCCTGCAGCAGATGCTGAAGATCCACCAGTTTGCAATCATGTGTGCACCGACAACGAGTCAGTATGCAGCGGTAGAGGCTCTGAAATCCGGAGATGCGGATGTGGAGATGATGAGAGAAGAATACAATGGCAGACGCCGTTTCCTCATGCATCGTTTCCGGGAGATGGGACTGAAATGCTTTGAGCCCTACGGCGCTTTTTATGTATTTCCTTCGATCGAGCAGTTCCATATGAGCTCTGAGGAGTTCGCAATGAAGCTGCTGGAATCCCAGAAGGTTGCCGTTGTTCCGGGAACCGCCTTTGGTGACTGCGGAGAGGGCTTCCTTCGAATTTCCTATGCTTATTCTCTGGAGAATCTGAAGATTGCCCTGGATCGAATCGAACTCTTTATTAAGGAACTCAGGGGCGAAAAATGAGCTTAAATATTGTTTTATTTCAGCCGGAGATTCCTTCCAATACCGGTAATATCGGCCGGACCTGTGTTGCAACGGGAAGCCGCCTGCATTTGATCGAGCCTCTGGGCTTTCGACTGAATGAAAAGGCCATCAAGAGGGCCGGCATGGATTACTGGGATAAGCTGGATGTAACCCGGTACATTAATTACGAGGAATTCCTGGAGAAGAATCCCGGGGCAAAGATTTATTATCTTTCAACCAAGGGACAGAATCTCTATACCGAGGCTTCCTATGAAAAGGATTGCTATCTGATGTTCGGCAAGGAAAGCGGCGGGATTCCGGAGGAGATCCTGAAGGAGCATCCGGAAAGCTGTGTCAGAATTCCCATGCTGGAAGAGATCAGATCGCTGAATCTGTCGAATTCCGTAGCGATCGTTTTATATGAAGCCCTGCGGCAGAATGGATTTGACGGAATGCAGACGGCAGGAGAGCTTACAAGATACAAGTGGTAGTGATATGGGGATCATTCAAACAAAAGAACTGACATATGATTATGTCCGCAGGGATGAAGAAGGCAATGTCGAAGAACTTCAGCGGGCCTTGGATCATGTGAATATCGACATTTATGCGGGAAGCTTTATCGCTATCCTCGGCTCAAACGGTTCAGGAAAGTCTACCTTGGCCAAGCAGCTGAATGCCATCCTGGCACCGACGGAAGGAAGTGTCTGGGTGGATGGGATGGATACCTCCAAGCCGGAAAACATTTTCCCGGTCAGGAGAGAGGCCGGCATGGTCTTTCAGAATCCGGATAACCAGATCATTGCCAACGTGGTGGAAGAGGACGTTGCCTTCGGGCCGGAAAACATGGGCGTCCCTTCAGAAGAGATCTGGAAGAGAGTAGGAGATGCCCTTGAGAAGGTCGGTATGACAAGATACCGGGAGCATTCTCCCAATAAGCTGTCCGGAGGACAGAAGCAGAGGGTGGCCATTGCCGGCATTCTGGCTATGCATCCCAAATGCATCGTCTTGGATGAGCCGACGGCTATGCTGGATCCAAACGGCAGGAGCGAGGTAATCGATACGATCCTGGAACTGAACCGGAAGGAAGGCGTTACGGTCATTCTGATCACCCATTATATGGAAGAGGTCGTAAAGGCGGATCATGTATTTGTCATGAATCAGGGTAAGCTGGCTATGGAAGGGAATCCACGCCAGATCTTTTCCAAGGTGGAGGAACTTTTGGACTATAAGCTGGGCGTTCCTCAGATTACCCTTCTGGCGCATGAGTTGAGGAAGGAAGGTATTCCGATCCCGGAAGGAATCCTGTCGGAGAGTGAGCTTGTGGAGGCCCTATGTCAATTGAATTAAAAGACCTACATTATGTATATAGTCCCGGAAATGCCTATGAGATAGAGGCCTTAAAGGGAATTAATCTGACCATCGGAGAGGATGAATTCATCGGCATGGTGGGGCATACAGGATCCGGCAAATCAACCCTGATCCAGCATCTCAACGGTCTGATCAAGCCGACAAGGGGACAGATCCTGGTAGATGGAGAGGATATCTGCGGGAAGGGCTATGATCTTCGCAGCCTTCGCTTTAAGGTGGGGCTGGTTTTTCAATATCCGGAATATCAGCTTTTTGAAACGACGGTTCTGGCCGATGTCTCCTACGGTCCCATGAATCAGGGCTACAGCAGGGAAGAAGCGGAAAAGCTGGCCGAAGAAGCCCTTGCGGCAGTAGGGATGAAGAAGGAACTTTTTAACCGTTCTCCCTTTGATCTGTCAGGAGGACAGAGGAGAAGGGTGGCGATAGCAGGCGTTCTGGCGATGAAGCCCAAGGTTTTGATCCTGGATGAGCCGACAGCGGGGCTGGATCCTTATGGCAGAAAAGAGATCCTTGATCTGGTAAAGAGCCTGCATAAGGAGCAGAAGATTACGGTTATCGTGGTCTCCCACAGCATGGAAGATATGGCGGAATATGCCGAAAGACTGATCGTTCTCAGTGATGGAGAGATTCTTTTTGATGACAGACCGGCAGAGGTATTCAGGCAGTATCAGAAGCTGGAAGAAATTGGCCTTGCGGCGCCCCAGGTGACCTATCTCATGCATGACCTTGTGGAGCATGGCTTTGCCGTGCCGGATGACTGCATCACGGTAGAAGAAGCGAAAGAGGCTATTTTAAAGGCCCTAAGAGAAAAAGAGTAAAGGAAGACAAATGCTCAAAGATATCACCCTGGGTCAATACTACCCGGTAAAGTCAAAAATACATGCGCTTGACCCTCGTGTGAAGCTGGTCGGGACGCTCTTATATATCATATCCTTGTTTGTTTTCCATAATCTGGCGGGACTGATTCTGGCAACCCTTTTTCTGGGGGCAATGATCCGGATCTCCAAGGTTCCCTTTGGCTATATGGTAAGGGGCTTAAAGGCGATCGTGATCCTCATGCTCGTGACCGCATTTTTTAACCTGATCTTTACCCCGGGAACCGTGCTTTTTTCCATATGGAAAATTCATGTGACCTGGCAGGGAATCCGGTCAGCGGGAATGATGTTCATCCGGCTTTCCTATCTGGTCATGGGAACTTCTCTGATGACACTGACAACAACACCCAACCGACTGACAGACGGACTGGAAAGTCTCCTGGCACCTCTGGGTAAGCTAAAGGTTCCGATCCATGAGATTGCCATGATGATGTCGATTGCCCTTCGTTTTATCCCCATCCTGGTGGATGAAACAGACAAGATTATCAAGGCGCAGACGGCCAGAGGAGCAGACTTTGAGAGCGGGAATATGATCCAAAGGGCAAAAAGTATGGTGCCGATCCTGGTTCCTCTTTTTGTATCGGCCTTTCGTCGGGCGAATGATCTGGCCATGGCAATGGAAGCCAGATGTTATCAGGGCGGAGAAGGCAGAACGAAGATGAAACCCTTGAAGTATCAGGGCAGCGACGGGATCGCCTATGTGGTGATCTGGGCTTATCTTGGTCTGATGGTAGTTGCCAGACTTTATATTCATTTTTCACTCTTTCGGTTTTGATAAAGACGAGGAATTGTTTTGAGAAGAATTTTGATAGAAGTTTCTTATGACGGAACAAATTATGTCGGCTGGCAGGTTCAGCCGAACGGAATTACGATCGAGAGCGTTTTGAATGAAACGCTCTCTGCTTTTTTCAAAGAAGAGATCAGGGTGATCGGTGCAAGCAGGACGGATTCCGGCGTGCATGCTCTTTCGGCGATGGCAGTCTTTGACACAAAGGCAACTATGCCGGCGGAGAAGGTAGCTTATGCCATCAACACCAGACTGCCGGAGGATATCGTGATCCAGAAAAGCAGGGAGGTTGCGACTGATTTTCATCCCCGCTATGCGGCGAGCGAAAAGACCTATGAATATAAGATCCTGAACCGGAAGATCCGCCTGCCAAACCAGAGAAGGGACAGCTATTTCTTCTATCGGGAGCTTGATGTTAAGGCTATGCAGAAAGCAGCCTCTTATCTGCTGGGAGAGCATGACTTTATCAGCTTTGCGTCTCCCCACTTTACGGCAAAGACAACGGTGAGGACTTTGTATGAATGCGGGGTGACGGCAGAGCCATTGGGAGAAGGGGACAGCCTGGAAGAGGGCAGGATCATCCGGATTCGTGTCAGGGGAAATGGCTTCCTTTACAACATGGTAAGGATCATTGCCGGAACCCTGATCCAGGTCGGATGCGGCTTTTATCAGCCGGAGCAGATCAAAGAGATGCTGGAGGCAAAAAGCAGGGATGCGACAGGGCAGACGGCACCGGCCCATGGACTGACCTTGGTAAAGACGGACTTCTTGGAGCTGGATTGATAAATAGGCGAAAAGTCTTCCGTCCGCAGGCAGACGAGGGGAAGAAAAGGCCTTTCAGAAGAGAAAAGGAAAACTGCTGAAAAAGCCCTAAATTAAAGGAGAAAAGTGCTTGACATCGTATGATGCGCGCAATATAATATCTTAGTCTGACAAAGTATGTAGGTATATTTCACAGCCCCGAAATATATTTCTCATATAAAGTATCAGTGTTCCGCTGAAAACGGCTGGTCCGGACATTACCATCTGTTTTGGAACGTGATTTTATTTTCAAGGAGGAAAACCATGAAGACATTTATGGCAAGCCCTGCTACTATCGATAGAAAATGGTATGTAGTAGATGCTACAGGATATACGCTTGGACGTCTTGCTTCTGAGGTTGCTAAGGTTCTCAGAGGAAAGAATAAGCCGATCTATACACCGCACATTGACACAGGTGATTATGTGATCGTTGTTAATGCAGATAAGATCAAAGTTACAGGTAAGAAGCTGGATCAGAAGGTTTACTACCATCATTCAGATTATGTTGGCGGTATGAAGGAGACAACACTTCGCGAAATGCTGAACAAGCATCCGGAGAGAGTTGTTGAGTTCGCTGTTAAGGGTATGCTTCCAAAGGGGCCGCTTGGCCGAGACATGTACAGAAAGCTTTTCGTATATGCAGGACCGGACCACAAGCATGCAGCACAGAAGCCGGAAACGCTGGAATTTTAATAGGAGGTAAATCATGGCTAGTGTAAAATATTACGGAACAGGTAGAAGAAAAACCTCCGTTGCCAGAGTATATTTAGTACCGGGCACAGGTAAGATTACGATCAACAAGAGAGATATCGACGAGTACCTTGGTCTTGAGACACTGAAGGTTATCGTTCGTCAGCCGCTCGTTGCAACAGATACAGTTGATAAGTTCGACCTTATCGTTACTGTAAGAGGCGGCGGATATACAGGCCAGGCCGGAGCAATCCGTCATGGTATCGCAAGAGCTCTTCTTCAGGCAGATGCTGATTACAGACCGACTCTAAAGAAAGCAGGATTCCTTACAAGAGATCCGAGAATGAAAGAGCGTAAGAAGTACGGCCTCAAAGCCGCTCGTCGCGCACCTCAGTTCTCAAAGAGATAATTTCT
>CAVHNP010000003.1:0-59380 GCA_963637505.1 Prevotella sp. CAG:279 | reverse complement strand
TTTTTCCCCGAGCGAGAGCGTGTTTTAGATCCGGCAGAATCATTCTCAGCCTTTTAGCCAGCTTTTATCAACATGTCTTACTGATACCCTTAAGATTATTTAAGAAAAGCCCTATAGGTGAATTTGACAGTATGTGGTAAGATAGATATGTTTATTTTTCGGGGGATTTCCTTGGAGTTCTCCCTGATAGGGATAGATTAAGAAAAGGACAGGAATCGTTCATGAAAACAATATTGGAAATTTTTGAACATACAGTAGAAACTTTTCCGGACAGATGCGCGGTAACCGATCTGGAAGGAAATTACAGCTACAGAGAATTACAGGAGAAGGCAAGAAGGGCAGGAAGCGCTCTGGCCAAAGAGATTAAGATTCAGCAGCCGGTTGTCATCCTGATGGAAAAGTCCTGCAAGGCAGTGACCATGCTTTATTCCGTTCTTTATGCAGGCGGCTTCTATATTTTTGTAGATCCGGATCAGCCGGCAGAGAGAATGAGTAAGATCTTCGGAAAGCTGGAAGCAAAGACGGTGATAGCTGATGATACAGAGAAGAATCATGAGATTCTTACAGCCTGTGGCTTTGAGGGAAAACAGTTTACTGCAGATCAGCTGTTGGAAGAGGCAGAAGATGCTGAACTTCTGCAGAGTGTAAGGGAGCAGGTAAAGGAAACAGATATCTTATACGGTATTTTTACTTCCGGTTCTACAGGAACACCCAAGGGCGTTATGGTCAGCCATAAGGCTGCGGCAGATTTCATCGGTCATTTTACCGAGACCTTCGGTATTACAGCAGAAGACCGCATCGGTAACCAGGCTCCCTTTGATTTTGATGTTTCCGTTAAGGATATTTATTCAGCCTGCAAAACAGGCGCAGAGCTTGTTTTGATTCCAAGAACTTATTTTGCCCAGATCAAGCGTCTTATGGACTACCTGGAAGAAAAGAAGGTTACGGTTCTGGTATGGGCGGTTTCTGCCATCTGCCTGATCTCAGGCTTTAGAGGCTTCCGTTATAAGGTGCCGAAGGATGTCAGACTGGTGATGTTCAGCGGTGAGATCATGCCGCCTAAGCACCTTCGTATCTGGCAGGATGCCCTTCCGGAGGCAGGATTTGTAAACCTTTATGGTCCTTCCGAGATCACCTGCAACTGTACCTATCATGTGATCAAGAAACAGTATGCGGATGAAGAGGATGTGCCGATCGGTATTCCTTTTGCAGGAAGAAAGGTGTTCCTCCTGGATGAAGGTGAGATCGTGACAGAGACCGGAAAGCAGGGCGAGATCTGCGTTGCCGGAGAGTCTCTCTCAGACGGATACTACAATGATCCGGAGAAGACCAAAGAAGCTTTTGGCAGGATCGAACTGGAGGGAGAAGAGAGAAGATTCTACCATACCGGCGATCTGGCTCATTTTGATGAAGAAGGCATTCTGCATTTCCACGGAAGAGCAGATTCCCAGATTAAGCATATGGGCCATCGTATCGAGCTTGGCGAGATCGAAAATGCCATGCTGCGTGTGCCCGGTATTACCAGAGGCTGCTGTCTTTTCGACCAGAAGAAAAACCGTATGGTCGCCTTCTATACAGGAGATCTGACTTCCGCTGAGATAAAAACAGAGCTGAAGACCATGATCCCGACCTATATGGTGCCCAATAAGATGGTTCAGCTGGAAAGCTTCGAATTAAACAAAAACGGCAAGATTGACAGAAACAAATTAAAAGAAAAAATGGAGAATCTGTAAATGAAACAGGAAATCCTTAAAAAAAGCATAGAAAAGCATCCGACCCCTTTTTATCTCTATGATTACGATGAGGCGGTTCGGAATGTAAAAGAGATAAAAGAAATCCTGGGAGGCAGTGCAAAGCTTTGCTTCGCTATGAAGGCAAATCCTTTCTTGATCAAAAGGCTGGAAGAGCATATTGACCGTATCGAGGTATGCTCTTACGGTGAGTTCAAGATCTGCCAGCATATGGGGATTGCACCGGAGAAGCTCCTGATCAGCGGTGTTGTAAAGCTGCCTCAGGATCTGCAAGAAATCTTAAAGACCTTAGGCGGTGCCTGTGCTTATACAGCAGAATCCATGAAGCAGTTTAAAATGCTGCAGCAGTGGTCAGAAGAATATCAGGTGAAACTCAAGGTTTATCCGAGAATGGCAGCTAAGTCCCAGTTCGGGATGGATCCGGAAGAGGTGAAGGAGATTCTTCGTCACAGGTCGGACTATCTTTTCCTTGAGGTTCCCGGTATCCATTTTTTCACCGGTACCCAGAAGAGAAAAGCAAAGCTCCAGAAGGATGAGCTTCTGATGCTGCAGGCCTTCTATCAGGAAATGCAGGCAGAAGGCATTGAACTGGAAGAGCTGGAGTACGGAACAGGTACAAAGGTGGATTATTTTTCTGAAGACAGAGGGCATATGGTTGCAGACAATATGCGTGAAATGAAGGAAATGATCGATGAAACAGGTTTTTCCGGTAAGGTTACCCTGGAGATGGGAAGGGCAGTTGCTGCTTCCTGCGGTTATTATATGACCAGGGTGCGTGATGTGAAGAGAAGCAACGGAAGAAATTACTGCCTGGTAGACGGTGGTATTCACCAGCTGAATTATGACGGTCAGCTTCGCGGTATGTATCAGCCGCCTATGCAGATCTTTTCTTCTCAGGAGTCTGCAGAAGGAGAAAAGGAAGACTGGGTAATCTGCGGCAGTCTTTGCACGACCAATGATATTATTTGTAATCAATATCCGATGGCAGAGCCCCAGGCGGGAGATGTCTTCTCTTTTGAGTTCACAGGTGCTTACTCTATTAATGAAGGACTGGCTCTTCTCCTCAGCCATGAACTGCCGGAGGCAGTCGGCTTCAGCGAGCAGGATGGTTTCGAGGTGCTGAGAGAACGTACAGAATTATGGCCTGTGAATACGGGAGACAGAAAAGAAAAACTGTGATACAATACCAAGGCAGACATGCGATATCACGCATGATAGTAAACAGATGAATAAGGAGAAAAAAATGGACGTCAGAGCAAAGGTACTTGAAATCTTACAGGAACTGGATGATAGTGTAGATTATGAACATGAGGATAAGCTGATCGATGAGCGTAAGGTGGATTCCTTCGGTATGATCGGACTGATCGGAGATATGGAGGATACCTTTGATATCGAGATCGATCCTTCTGATATGGTAAACGACAACTTTAACTCTCTCGATGCCATCGTAGCAATGATCAAGAGACACATGGATGAATAAATAAATGATGAGTGGATACAGCGCGGCAGTATATTTCTTTATTTTTCTGCCGGTTGCCTTAATTGCATATCAGATTACAAATCAGAAGTACAGAAAATTTGTACTTCTGATTTTCAGTTATCTCTTTTTTATCGTCCTGAGCAAGCAGCTTGTGGTCTATCTCCTGGCGGAAACGGTCTTCGTTTATTATGCCGGCCTATGGATCGGAAGCTGCCGGGAGAAGAAGAGTCCTCTTTCCAAGCATGCGATCCGGATCAGCATTATCGTACTTCTGGCAATTCTTTACTGCCTCAAGTATTTTAATTTCACGATGCAAATCCTGAGCGGAATCATGAACAGATCCCTGCCTCAGCTGACGATCCTCGTTCCGATCGGTATTTCTTATTATACCCTGGAAGCGATCGGCTACCTTTTGGAGGTACATTGGGGAAGGGTAGCAGCGGAGAAAAGCTTTGTTAAGATCGCTCTTTTCCTTAGCTTTTTCCCGCAGACCATGGAAGGACCCATTGCCAGATTTCAGGATACGGCAGACCAGCTGGTAGAAGGAAGGGGCATTCAGGAGGAACTTCTCCTTCAGGGTATCCTTCGGCTTCTCTGGGGTCTTGGGAAGAAGATCATCATTGCAGACAGACTGTCACTCGTTTCGACAGCGATTTATGACGGCTTTACCCTTTTTACCGGCGGAGTCTATGTCTTTGCGGCAATTGCCTATACCCTTCAGCTCTATATGGAATTTTCCGGTGTGATCGATATGGTCATCGGTTCAGCCCTGATGTTCGGCATCAGACTGCCCGAGAACTTCAGACAGCCCTTCTTTGCCAAGGATGCGGCGGAGTTTTGGCGCAGATGGCATATTACCTTGGGCGTTTGGTTTAAGAATTATATTTTTTATCCGGTAACGATTTCCAAGACAGTAAAGAAATGGAACAAATTTGCCCGCAAGAAATTCGGCAGATATATTGCCAAGCTGGGCGTTTCCGCCATGGCTCTTTTCCCGGTCTGGATCTGTAACGGACTTTGGCATGGACCGAAGACAAACTATATTTTCTATGGAATGTATTATTTTGTGCTTCTTTTCCTGGAAATTGCCATTGAGCCGGCAGTCACTGCCTTCCGGAACTTCTTCCACATTTCCAAGGATGCGAAATGGTGGAATGCCCTTCGGATGGTGAAGACCTGGATCATTATTGTGACAGGCGAAATGTTCTTCCGGGCAGAAACGGTTTCGGCAGGTTTCCGTATGATCCGCAGTATCTTTACGGATCCCTTCTTTGAGCAGTTTCAGAATGGTGTCTTCTCCGAGGTAATGACCAATGATCTTCTGGATCAGATCGTTGTGATTGTCGGATGTGTCATTGTCTTTGCCCTTGATGCAGTAAAGGAAAAGGGCGTGGATCCTCTGGCCTGGCTTATGAAGCAGAAGAGACCGATCCGCTGGCTTGCTTATTATGCTCTGATCTTTACAGTCATTATCTTTGGTGCATACGGAGCGGGATATCAGGTTGTCGATTTGATCTATGCAGGTTTTTAAACTATGGAAAAAGCAAAGAAACTATTATTTTTTATCATTCTGGCCATTTTGATCCTGGCAAGCGGTTACTGGTTCTTGCACCGGGCGATGAAGGATCGGAATGACAAGGTTCTGAACAGAAACGGTGTTGAGGCACAGCTTCGAAACGAAAGAGAAAATACAATTGATATTCTGACGCTTGGAGACAGTGAGGGCTTTTCTTCCCTTTCTCCCATGCAGATGTGGAATGACAAGGGCTATACCGTATTTAATGCCAGTCAGATCGGACAGACCCCGATTGATGAATACAGCATGCTGGAGGTAACCTTAGAGAGACAGCAGCCAAAGCTTCTTATTATAGAAACAAATGCTGTTTTTCAGGGAGGCGCAACTTTAAATACAGCCTTTACCACCTTTATGAATCAAAGGCTACACATTTTCCGCTTCCATAATGAATGGAAGGATCTGACTGGTCTGGAATATGCACAGACAGCCATGTATAACGGATTTGCGATCCGTCCGGATATCGTTCCCTACACGGGAGACACCAATTATATGGAGAGCAATGATGCACCGGTGGATGTCGGAACCCTGAATCAGTTCTATCTGGATCTGATTCGGAAGAAATGTGAGAAGGAAGGAATCTCCCTGATTTTTTATTCCGTACCTTCTCCGACTAATTATACGATGTCAAAACATAACTGGATGCAGGCTTATGCAGATCAATACGAGATTCCCTATATTGATTTTAATCTTCTGACCGAGGAGATCGGCCTTGACTGGGCGACAGAAAGTCTCGACGGAGGAGATCATGTGAATATTTCCGGAGCACAGAAGATTACCGCTTACCTGGAAAATTATCTGTCAGAAAACTATGAGCTGCAGGATCACAGAACGGATTCCGGGGACTATGTAGCGGAATGGAATGCCGAGGCGGCAGAATATCAGGCTTATGCAGAGATTGAAATTAATAAAATCCGCGGGGAAAACTGATGGATAATGCTGACAATTGACAGATAATAAAAATTAAAAACAGAATTTTTGAATAAACTCTCAAATATTTCTTTTATTTGAGAGTTTTTTTGATATAATCAAAGTGTGGAAGCTATGAACTTGCTTGGGAGAAAGTATTATGAAAAAAATGGGAAAGAGATATTTGGCTTGTTTGTTAGTTGTAACCCTCAGTCTTGAATGCTTTTTATCCAGCGTAAGCGTATCTGCCGAAGAGCAGGAAGATGCGGAAGTACCGCAAGGCCTGGCCGAGCAGATAGAGCCTGAGAGCGATGTAAGTAATAGTGTAGAAGACTATGGCCTCTATACATCAGAAGATGGCGGCTATATTTCTTCGGAAATGGAGGATAGCGTTCCGGCTGTTTCATTCTCTGCAGAAGAAGGCCTTCTGCAGGATATGGGAGCGGAGGATGTTTTATATGAGGACTCCTTTCAGACCGAGGATGCGGAGGATGCAATTTTCGGAAGCGGGGTCACAGAAAAGGCAGCTGATACAGAGGCTGCAGCCTTTATGGAAAGCGGAGATGCCTCCGGTGATGCAGTGCTTTCTTCCGCTGCTAATTCAGAAGGCAGCGCTTTAGAAATAGAATCCGGTGATGCGATTCTTCTTCTGCAGGAATCTATCGCAGCCTGGGTTTCAGGTTATCCGACTCTTCGTAACCAGAAGTCTTATAATACCTGCTGGGCTTTTGCAACAGCAGCAATGGCTGAGATCGGTATGATCAGAGCCGGCCTTGTGGGATCCGATGTGGATTACAGTGAGATGGCTCTGGCCTATGCAACCTATCATACAAAGGAAGATCCATTGGATGGTATTTCGAATGACGAAGTCTTTGTTTCTTCCGAAGGCTATCTGGAGTTTGGTGCTTCGGAATCTTGGACCCTGCAGACCTTAGCCCAGTGGGCAGGTTTAAAGGACGAGGCAGAGTATCCGTATGAAGATACCTCCGCTCTCTCTGATTTATCCAAAATTGATTATACAACCAATGAAGCTTATCTTCTGTCTTATTCGGAAGTGAATCTGACAGAGAACCCTGATCTGGTGAAGGGCTATATTGCAAGCGGCAAGGCAGTCTTCCTTCCGATCTATGTAGCAACAAGCGCTGCAAGCGACTACTACAACTGGAAGACAGGCGGTTACTATTGCCCGGATTCCCTGACACCGAATCATGCGGTAGCCATCGTAGGATATGACAACAGCTACAGCAAGAATAATTTCACAGAGACACCGGAGGGAGACGGTGCTTGGTTAGTAAGAAATTCCTGGGGCGGCACAAATGAAAGCGGAGAGTACGCACAGTATTATGGCTATTTCTGGGTTTCCTACTATGACAATAGCCTATCCGGAGCAGCCTATGTAGCAGACTTCGGAAGCCAGCCCTACGACAATAACTATCAGTATGACGGTGGTATCCAGTCTAGCTCCTATATGGGCAGCAGCATCGTCGCAGCAAATATTTTCCATGCTTCCGCTGCAACAAAGGAAGAATTAGAAGCGGTCTCCATCGATCTGTCCAGTGCACAGACGAACTACTGTGTGGAGATTTACCTGAATCCGACAGACGAATCAGATCCGACCAGCGGAGAACTGGTCAGCACAACAGAAGGACAAACCGGTCTGGCCGGCCTGACTTCGATTCCATTGGATGAGAGCGTAACCCTGAATGCGGGAGATACCTTTGCGGTAGTAGTAAGTCTGACGCAGGCAAATGGTAATGCCCTGCTTCGCTTTGAGAGAGACTGCAGCATTTCAAATAATGGTTACACACTGACCAGCTCTACTGCAATCACAGAGGGACAGAGTCTCTACAAATATGGTACAACCTGGTATGATATGTCAACGCAGAGCAAACGCGGTTATGGCAATTTCAGAATCAAGGCCTATACCAATAACCTTGGCAGCAGGACAAGCAGTGCAAAAGGACACAACAGCGATCTGATCGTTCCGGATAAGGAAAAAGAAAAAGAGATCAGCGAAGCTTCTCTTTCTTCTATCCCGGAACAGGTTTACACCGGAAAACAAATCTGTCCGGATGTGACTCTTACTTATGAAGGAGAAGAGCTGGAAAAGGATACGGACTACAGCATTTCCTATAGCAACAATATCAATATCGGAACAGCAACGATCAAGATAAAGGGAAAGGGAGATTATACAGGATCCATCGAAACGAGCTTTTCTATCGTTCCGAAGAATAAGAATGGTATCTCTGCTTCCGATATCGCTCATCTTGCATATTTTACAAACGGAAAAATTGATACATCCAAGAATGGACTGATTCAGGATCCGGTGACAAAGAAGTGGTATTACCTTTCCAAGGGTATCGTGGATTCTTCTTTCTCTAACCTTGTCAATTATTGTGGTGGCTGGTATTACGTAAAAGACGGCGAGATCGACTGGTCCTACTCTAATCTGGTGCAGTATAATGGCAGCTGGTTTTATGTGAAAAACGGTAAGATCGACTGGAATTACAGCTGCATGGCACAGGTAGACGGAAAAGGTGCCTGGTATTATGTAGAAAAAGGAAAACTCAACTGGGGACGTAAGGGTCTCATCTGCTGCAACGGAACCTGGTATTATCTTGAAAATAGTATATGGAAACAGAACTACTATAATCTCGTAAGCTATAATGGCGGCTGGTATTATGTCAAAGCCGGTAAGATCGACTGGTCTTACAATACCTTATCCCAGGTAAACGGAAAAGGCAGCTGGTATTATGTAGAAAAAGGCAAGATCAATTGGAATTATACCGGTCTCTTCCAGTATAATGGCGGCTGGTATTATGTAGAAAAAGGCGTTGTAAACTGGAATTATAATAACCTTGTTTACTACTATGGCGGCTGGTATTACGTCAAAGGCGGTAAGATCGACTGGAATTATTCAAATCTGGTTTATTACAAGGGCACCTGGTATTACGTCAGAGGCGGCAAGATCGACTGGTCTTACAGTACCTTATCCCAGGTAGACGGAAAGGGTACCTGGTACTTCGTACAGAACGGAAAGATTAACTGGAACTTTACCGGAACGGTAGGCTATAAGGGCAAAACTTATAGGGTTGTAAAGGGTGTCGTAAAGTAAAGAAAAGGAATATCTTGTTTTTATAGCTGCTATTACTTGCAAGATAGAGAAAATTATATTAATATAATGAAATAGTATGCTTATAAACAGCAGGAGGTTTTAATTTATGATATCAGCAGGTGATTTTAAAAATGGCATTACCATCGAGTATGAGAGTGGTATTTTCCAGATCATTGAGTTTCAGCATGTAAAGCCCGGTAAGGGAGCAGCTTTCGTTCGTACAAAGCTGAAAAACATCGTGAGTGGCGGTGTGATCGAGAAATCCTTCAGACCGACAGAAAAGTTCCCCCAGGCAATCATTGATCGTAAGAATATGCAGTATCTTTACAATGATGGTGATCTCTATTATTTCATGGATAATGAGACCTATGAGCAGATCGGTCTTAACCAGGATCAGATCGGTGATGCACTGAAGTTCGTCAAAGAAAACGAAGAGTGCAAGATCTGCTCTCACAACGGAAACGTATTCTCTGTTGAAGCTCCTCTGTTTGTTGAGCTTGAGATCACAGAGACAGAGCCGGGTGTAAAGGGCGATACAGCAACAGGTGCAACAAAGCCTGCTACCGTTGAAACAGGTGCACAGGTTATGGTTCCCCTCTTTGTTAACCAGGGAGACAAGATTAAGATTGATACAAGAACTGGCGAGTATCTTTCAAGAGTATAATTTATAACACAATGAGAGATAAGCTGCTGTGTTTCATATACAGCAGCTTTTTTTGAGGATAGTGAAATGCAAAAGAAAGAAAGAGTCATTGATCTCAGACAGTATTTTCAGAGTCTTTGGGAGCATGCCCTGATCATTATCATTGTATGCTGTGTATTTGCGGTAGGAATGTCTGCTTATAGTTATAAGAAACAGAAAAATCAGACATCCGAGGATAAAGCAACGATCGATGCGATCATTACGCAGAACAGGGAAGCCTATTATGGTATCGGAACTACGAATACCTATACCGATGCGGATGCACCGTCAGGAGCTTATACCTCTTATGCCAGATTGTATGTGGACTTTAATACAGAGGAGACGGATGCAGCCAATGGCGCGGACTACAGCACAATCAGCAATAACCTGCAGAGGGATGCCTGCATGCTGGTATGGAATACAGATAATCTCGATGAGATTATTGACGAGCTGAATCTGAAGGATGATGCGGATCTTTCTAATATTAATGCAGACAAACTGACCTTTATGATCAATAAGAACTTCTCTGGCGCTCATATTATGAATATTGCGGTTACAGATGTGGATCCGGAGAGAGCGCAGGAAATTTGTGAAGCCGTTGTCGAGAAGTTTATACCGACTTTGAAGGACTACATGAATGTCAATGAAGTCCGTATTGTGAATGAAGCTTCTTTGCCGGAAGGAAGCAAGGCAGCAGTAAGCGACGAAGTACATGTATCAAAGAGCAAACTCGTAAAATACGCGGTTGTTGGCTTTGCAGGCGGTTTCGTTCTCATGGCAGTTCTTTTGCTGATCTGCTTTATCATGATCGACTGCGTGAGGAACGAGCTGGATCTGGAATATATCGGCTTCCGGAAGTTTGGAAAAACGATCACAAAAAAGAATTCTTCTGATGCGAGAGCTTTGGCTTATCAGTTGGCGGCAGAGGAAGGCGTGAAAAGTATTCTGTTGGCAGATATTGATGGCAAGGTGAAGACAGATCTTCTCGGAGAAGAGATTCGAGAGGTTCTGAAGGAGAAAAACATCGATCTTAAGTTGGAAACAGGTAATAACCTGAAAGAAGATCCGGAAGTTCTTTATCTTCTTCAGCAGGTGGATGCCCTCCTCCTGACAGCAAGCTACGGTAAAACAAAGATGCATGATCTGCAGGAGGCTTACAGCCAGCTGGAAAATGCTTCTGTTAAAAAACTTGGAATTGTATTGGTGAAGTAATGGGATATTTGCGTAAGTGGGATGGAAAAATTGTACAATATGAACTTCCGTTTTTTCTTTCTTATTGCATCTTTTTGCTTCTGATGATCTGCAGAACGACCTTTTTTGGCCAGTATATATCCGGGATGGAATATAAGGGGATACTTTGCATCTGTTTGCTTCTTTTATTTGCGAAGGAGTATGCGGATGGAAAGTTTAATCCGATTCTGATCATAGCTGTCTTTCTGATCGGGATTCTTGCTTTGATTATTCATAAGGATGCTGCATTCACAAAGGCAATTTTCCTCGTCTATCTTTTCTGCGCCAGGGATGTTTCCTTTGAAAGAATAGCAAAGGTCACCGTTATACTTTCTGTTTTTATGCTATTTCTTGTGATCTTTTGTGCAGAAGTGGGACTTATCACGAACTACATTATGGATCCGGGAAGCAGTAGAGAGAGAGAGTTCCTGGGCTTCCTTTATGCCCTTTATCCGGCGGCTTATTTAACGAATGTTATTTCGTTAGAGATCTATCTGAAAAAGGACAAGATAAAGTTTTTAGAACTTCTTTTCCTTTTTGCGGTAAATTACTGGATCTATGTAAAGACCAACTCAAGGCTTTCTTTTGCCATGGCTGCGGGAGTGATCGGACTGGGCTTTCTTCTAAAGATTGTTAAAAGGCTGGGAAGGCACAGAAACTATACCTATGATCCACTGAAGTGGCTGGCATATGCTTTTTCATCTTTGTCTTTTGTAATCTGTGCCGCTGTCAGCATCTGGCTGCAGGCTAGTTATGATCCTTCTGTTTCCTGGATGTGGAAACTGAATAACATATTTACGGGAAGACTGGATAATGGAAAGCTTTCTCTGATGAAATATGGGTTTTCCATGTTTGGAAAACAGATTGAATGGGTTGGAAACGGACTGGATGTATCCGGAGAGAAGGTGGCAGGAGATTATCTCTATGTGGATTGTGCCTATCTGCAGGTTCTTCAGCATTATGGGATCTTTTTCTTCTTATTAATACTTCTGATCTTAACCATCACGACTGCGGTCTGCTGCTACTATAAAAAATATGTTCTCGTTCTGCTCTTGCTTACAATAGCGGTTCATATGATGATTGATGATCTGATCCTGGATCTCTGGTACAATACCTTTTGGTTTGTCAGTGCGCAGGTCATTCTAAACAGACATAGCCTATTCCCTGAGAGATCGCAGCAGACGCTAAGTGATAAGAACTTGGGAGGAATGACAGCAGGATGAAAAGTAAAAGTAATAAAATGATGATGATCTATGCGGCCATCAACATTATGTGCATTGTTGATGCTCACGCCTGGACATCTTTGGGCTTCGTGAAAAATTATTTGCCCTATAATATGTTTATCATTCCGGCTTTCATTTTTAATTCGGGTTATTTTTTCACTTATAGAGAAGAAACACGACTTCGGGATTTTACAAAAAGAAAGATACAAAAGCTGCTTTTCCCCTATTATATCTGGTGGTTTATTTACGCAGCTTTTGTTTTCCTTTTAAATCTTGTTTCCGGGATCAAGATCGGCTGGGATGTGAATCTGAAAAGTCTTATTTTGGGACCCTGGATCAGCGGAGAGTGCTGGGCTTTTAATAACCCCTCCTGGTTTGTCTGCACTCTTTTTTGTGTACAATTCGCATATTTTATCATTAGGAAGGCTCTGGCAAAGGTGTGGAATGACTGGGTCTTTCTTGTGATTTTAACCTTTTTGTCTATTTCTACCACTTATTATGTCATGTTCTATCCGGTAAATGAATATCTGACAAGTGGTTTCCGTACCCTGATCCTCATGTGGTTTTTCCAGTTTGCCATTATTTTCAGATCCCGTATGGAGGAAGGTTTTAAGAAATGCTCCGGTATGATTCTCTGTGCAAGCTGTCTTCTGATTACAGCAATCTTGGGACAGGTTTTTCGGGGAGCTACCTTTGGCTTCAATGCTCTGGCCTGGAACGGAGACGGCATGACCGGAAAGGAAGATTACGCAGGAATATACCTTATCCTGGTTGGTCTTCTGGGCATTATCTTCTGGCTGAAGATCTCACAGCTGCTTGTTCCGGCAATCGAAAACAGTAAGATCATTAATTTTATATCCAATCATACCTTTGAGATCATGATCAACCATATTATTTTCATGTGGTTCGTTAATCTTATTCTGGTTGCTCTGTCAGGTTCTTTTGAATTTGTGAATTTTGATATCCAGAGGGCAGTAAATGATCCATGGTATCGGTGGACGGACTCTAACTGGTGCCAATATATCTATTTTGTGGCCGGAATGTTAGGCTCTATGCTGGTTGCCTATTTGAGTGATCAGATAAAGAGTGCGATCTCTAAGAGAAAAGCAATGAAAAAAGAAGGAGAACAGTCATGAAAAAAGTTCTGCTTATTGCGACAACAAAGCTTTGTGAGGATGGTTTGACCGAAATACTTCTCCGCTGTGCCGATGTGGCTGGAGAAGGGCAAGTCGGAATTGCCTTGGGAGAAGGATATGATCCCGCAATTGAAGAAAAGCTGAAAAAAAGAGCAATCTTATACCCGATGCCATCCAGAAAACATAGCTTGCCAAGCTATATGAAGGCACTTAGCTGGCTGATCAAAAAGGAAGAGTATGATACGGTTCATATTCACGGTAACAGTGCAACCATGGCATTTGATTTATTGGCAGCCTATTTTGGAGGAGCAAAAAACAGAATTACCCATGTGCATAATTGTGCGAAGCAGCCAGCCTTAAAGCAAATAACACTTGGAACGGTATTGAACCGGCTGGTTACCTGTCCGGTTGCCTGCTCCAAAGCTTCCGGGGAACAGCTCTATCACGGATCTTTTCAGGTTTTGACAAATGGAGTTGCTTGCGATAGTTTTGCTTATTCTCCTGAGATTCGTGAAGACATGCGGAAGAAACTGAATGTCACAGATGACTTTGTCATTGGACATATCGGACGTTTTTCCCCGCAAAAAAATCAGGAGAGACTGATCAACATTTTTGCAGAACTTTTAAAAAAGCAGTCAAATGCGCTTTTGCTTTTTTGCGGAGATGGTGAAAATATGGATTCCTGCAGAGAAATGGTGAAAAAACTGGCGATTGAAGATAAGGTGATCTTTCTTGGAAACGTGAAAGATCCTCAGAATTATTATCAGGCAATGGATGTATTTGTAATGCCGAGTTTATTTGAGGGCTTGCCTTTAGTTGGTGTAGAAGCGCAGGCCTGTGGTTTACCTTGTGTATTTTCGGATACGATTACAAAGGAAACACAAATTCTGCCCTCTTGTGAATTTGTGTCCCTCAATGCAGATGACGAAAGATGGGTAGAGGCGATCCTGAATTGCAAATCATCCGATCGAGCCGTAGCACATACCCTGGTAGAAGAGGCTGGTTTTACAAATAAAACGCTGAATGACCAGATTAGAAATTTATACGGAATATAATAGAAGGCTGCCTCTGTGCAGTGAGACCGTATTAGTTTGATAAAAAGAGCCTGGAATGGTAGAATATAGCTACTACATTTTAGGCAGGAGTATACCAATGGGAAACCTATCCAGATATAATTTTTATCTGCAGTGTGTATTTGATATTGTTGCGATCTTAATATCCTATACCTTAGCATTCTGGTGGAAATTTCTTTCACCTTTTAATAACGGTGTTTATAAAGAGGGAACCTATGCGACCCTCTTACCGGCAATTCTAATTGCATATCTTGTTGTAGCATGGCTTTTGCTGGCCAAGGAAGACTATTCCTCTTATAACTTCTGGAAGGAATGTAAGTCTGTCGCAAAATCGGATTTTTCTGTCATGGTGATCGTAATGATCTACATGTTTTTTGCGAAGGTTTCGGAAGACTATTCCAGACAGTTCATGGTAGCCTTCATTATTTTTTATGGCATTTTCTGCCTGATCGGCCGTAATCTCCTGAAGCAGCATGTGATTCCCTTGATCAACGCCAGCAAAAATGCAGAGCAGTTGGTTCTGGTTTCCAGCTTTGAGGATGTCGAAAAGCAGATCCGCCAGTATGAGGAGAATAAGGACTGGAGAGTGAAGATTGTCGGTGCTGTTATTACAGATGCAGACATGAAGGGGGAATATATCAGCGGCGTACAGATCATTGCCGGTAAGAGGGATATGGTCGAGGAGCTTCTGGAATTCCCGGTGGATGCGGTAGTGATCGCCACCAAATATATCGACAATGTGATTCAGAACAATATCCGTGAACTCTATAATAACGGTAAAACGATCCATATTGATGTAGAGCAGTATCATTTGATCGAGGATGCCAATGCTTCTATTGATATGATCGCGGATAAACCGGTGGTTTCTTATTATCCGGTCAGACATATTTCTAAGAGATTTTTATTTATCAAAAGAGCCTGCGATCTTTTCTTTGCTTTGCTTCTTTTGATTCCTTTTGTTGTCCTTTTCATTTTGACAGCAATCTTTGAAAATATCGAGTCCAAGGGACCTGTACTGACTAAGAGGGTTCGAATCGGTAAGAACGGACGAAGATTTCTGCAGTACCGTTTCCGTATTTTCCGGATGGATGCAGAAGAGAGAATGGCTCAGGGCAAGAATCCCAAGCTGATCTGGGGCAGATTTTTAAGCTTCAGTCATCTGGATCGTTTCCCTCTGATCCTGAATGTTCTGCTTTCCGATATGTCCTTTATCGGTATCCATGCGCCCAGGGTTCCCCGTTTTCTGGAATATTCCAGAGAGCGCAGAAAGAATATGATCATCCGTCCCGGTATTATCGGAAGCTGGAGTTTCCGCAAAAATGAAGAGGAGATCATATCCGAAGAGAGAGCCTATATTGAGCATTGGGGTGTGACCAAGGATATGGAGCTCTTCTTTGAGTTCCTGCTCAGATATATTTGTGGTAAGCTGCTGAGAGGCTACGATGAAAGGCAGTCTGAAGAGGAGATCAGTGTCCTTCAGGAATATAAGGACTTTAAGAAGCCTTTGGATTACGACAGGAGCAGCTATCAGGAGCCGGCAGGCGGAAAGGCCTATCTCTTTATTAAGAGAACCGTGGATATCCTTCTTTCTGGTCTGGCTATTCTGATCCTTTCTCCCCTTTTCCTTCTTTTGATGATTCTGGTTATGATGGATGACGGAGGAAGTCCCTTCTATGGTCATGTCAGGATCGGTAAAAAGGGTAAGAGAATCCGTGTTTATAAGTTTAGAAGTATGAGACAGGATGCAGGTAATCTGGACAAGCTTCTGACGAAGGAACAGCTGGAGCAGTATAAGAGAGAGTTTAAGATCGATAACGATCCCCGTATTACCAGCATCGGTAACTTCCTCCGGAAGTCCAGCCTGGATGAGTTGCCTCAGCTTTTCAATATCTTTTCCGGATCCTTATCTATTGTCGGACCGAGGCCGATTGTGGAGGCGGAGACCAAGATCTATGGGGATGATATTGCGAAGCTCTTAAGCGTAAAACCGGGACTGACCGGCTATTGGCAGGCTTATGCGAGAAACAATGCCACCTACGAATCCGGAGAAAGACAGAAGATGGAGATGTATTATGTCGAGCATAAGAGTCTCTGGCTGGATATTAAGATTATCTTTAAGACCTTCAGTTCGGTACTTAAGCGGGAAGGTGCACAGTAAGCAGAACAATATTGCTTATGCTTTGAAGTGGAGCAGGGTAACAGACTGAGTTGCCTCTGCTTTGAAATAGAAGAAGCATGACAGAATGAGTTGCCATTGCTTTGAAGGCTGAGCAGAAGAAAAGACTGAATGTAAAGGAAGCATTATGTCAGATATTAAGATCATTATAGCAACACATAAGAAATATCAGATGCCAAAGGACAGCATGTATCTTCCAATCCAGGTTGGAGCAGAAGGGAAGGCAGATCTTGGCTATACCAAAGATAACAGCGGCGATAATATCAGCGCGAAAAATGCCAATTACTGCGAGCTGACCGGTCTCTACTGGGCCTGGAAGAATCTGGAGGCAGACTATATCGGACTGGCTCATTACAGAAGACATTTCTGCCTGAAGTCTTCCAAGGGAGATAAGTGGGAGAAGATCCTGACGAAGGAGCAGTTAGAGCCCCTTCTGGAGAAAAAGAGCATCATTCTTCCGAATCCGAGAAATTATTATATTGAGACAAATTATGACCAGTATATTCATGCTCATCATGCAGAGGATCTGGATACGACCAGAGAGATCCTGCAGGAAAAATATCCGGAGTATATTCCGATTTATGATGACTATATGAAACGGACGATCGGTCATCGCTTCAATATGTTTGTCATGCGCAAGGATCTTTTTGATGCTTACTGTGAATGGCTCTTTGATATCCTTTTTGAACTGGAAAAGAGACTTGATATTTCGGACTATTCCCAGAATGATGCCAGGGTATTCGGCTTTGTCAGCGAGAGACTGATTGACACCTGGATTGAAGGCAATAAGCTGGATTATCAGGAACTTCCGGTAGAATTTATGGAAAAGGAAAACTGGCTGAAGAAGGGAAGCGCCTTCTTAAAGAGAAAGTTTGCAAAATAGAAAATGAAAAAGAGAAAACTGTCTTTAGAAGAGATTAAGAAAATTGAACTGAACATTTTGCTGGAGCTGAAGAAGGCAACAGATGCCAATGGTCTCCGCTTTTTTATTTCCGGAGGAAGTCTTCTGGGAGCGATTCGCCATAAGGGTTTTATTCCCTGGGATGATGATATTGATGTCTGTATGCCCAGACCGGATTATGAGAAGCTGTGCAAACTCTATCGGGAGGGAAAGGTCTTTCCGGACTATATCGAACTCCAGTGTTATGAAAATCATACCGGAGATTTTCCCTTTATCAAGCTGCTGGATAGCAGAACCGAGATAGAAGAAAAATATGTAGCCGGAATGTTAAAGTCTCTTTGGATCGATATCCTGCCGGTGGATGGATTTCCGGAGGATGAGGCTGAAGTAGTCCGGATTCAGAAGAAGGCAGTGAATTACCGGAAGGGGCTCATGCTGAAGTTTGCCAAGGTGGGAGAGGGGAAAAATGCCTTCAAAAAGCTTTTAAAGCCTCTGGTTATCCTTGCTTTAAAGCCCTTTTCTCCGGCATGGTTTAATAAGAGACTGAAAAAGGAAATCGCTCCTTATCCCTATGAGACTTCAAAGTATGTGGGGGTTTATACCTGGGGACTATATGGACTTGGAGAGAGAATGCTGAAGAGTGAATTCGAAAAAACAGTCCCGGTTACCTTTGAGGGCTACGAATTCAACACGTTCAGCTGCTGGCATGAATACCTCAGCGGCCTTTATGGAAATTATATGGAGCTGCCGCCTGTAGAAAAAAGGCAGACCCACAATATGCTTGCCTGGATCAGGGAAGAAGGATGAATGAGAAGATGGAAGTAAAAAAGAGAGTAGAATGGGTTGATTTTGCAAAAGGAATTGCAATCCTGCTGGTGATATTGGGACATACCCTGCAGGGCGGCGGAGGAAAGTCGGGCCTTCTGCGAGGCATGATCTATTCCTTTCATATGCCTCTCTTTTTTATTTTTTCTGCTCTTACCTTCAAACCTTCTTTTGATCGGGAAAGTTTTATTAGCAAGACAAAAAAGACTGGCAGACATCTGATGTTGCCGGTCTTTTTGATCATTTTGATCGATATTCTTGGGACGGCTCTTCTCTATAACCATCAGGCAATTTTTCAGATTGGCTATTGGAAGACCTACCTTTACAGGTTCCTTTTTGCAACCGCTCCCTCTGTAAATTTTGCAGGCATGGATATTTACGGTCTGGGAATTCCCTGGTTCTTTTTTGCCTTATTTTTCGGAAGAAGCATCTTTGATTACTGCCATATGGCCTTTGGAGAAAAACAGCTCCTGCCGGTTAGTATCCTGCTTAGTCTGCTTGGTATTGTGATCGGGCGGCAGGAATATATGGTCTTTTCCCTGGATATCGCCCTGGCGATCCAATTCTTTTTCTATGTTGGATATTGCTTAAAAAAGAAAGATTTGACAAGCTTTTCCGGAAAGACACTTCTTTTCTGGGGTCTTTCCTGGATTTTGCTTTTGTTTGTGATCTTTCCGGATTGGAATCAGGTAACCTATCTGGAACTTGCCATGAGAAGATATCCCCTTATGCCTTTGCCCTATCTGGATGCAATCTGCGGCACTATCTTTCTTGCGGAAATCGGCCTTCTCTTTACAGAGAAATGGAAGCTGATCGCGAAACCTTTTTCCTATATCGGAAAGAATTCTTTATATTTACTATGCGTTCATGCTGTTGATGGATACTGGTCAGCCCTTTGGAAGGTAGAAAATAGCCAGCTGACCTCCTTTATCAGAAGAATTTGCCTTGATCTGATCATTTTCTTTGTGGTTCTTATTTTCTTAGAACTGAAAAAGAGAGGAAAAGCAAAGCAGAACGTGGAGTAGAGATCAGACAAGGTAATAGATTCCGTATCCGTCGATCGAGTTAACCTTGAAAAATCCGGCAGAGAGTATCATGTCTTCTGTAATAAAGCTGTCCTCTGAGATGATCAGATAATGATAGTAGAGATTATGGGAACCGTGCATGATATCGACTACATATTGCAGATCTGTTTCCATCATACCATTCAGCATATAGTAAACAGCCTGATGCTCGTTATAGATGGCCGTAATATAGCCTTCTGCATCTCTGCCGTACATGAGATGAATATCGGCTGTATATTGCTTGGCATAGAGATAGAGATCCGGCGGCATGACGACGGCCGGTGTCGGTTCGATCGTATGCAGATAGTCAATGATATCAATGGTTTCCTGGGGAATCTTATAGGGATTCGTGGCTTCTTCAAAGGAAGTCAGGGGATGATGGTAGATATAGTAGCCATTTCCTGCGATGACCAGACAGAGCAGAAGGGCAAGAGTAGTCTTAAGCGTCTTATGCTTTATGCGGCTGGTCAGGCAAACTACGGCAGCAGCGATGACAGGCACGATCGGAAGCAGCCAGAACATACGCCAGTAGGAGGTATCCAGCATTTTGGAATAGACAGTCTGATAGAGCAGGGGATTCAGGATCAAAAAAGAAAGCAGCAAAGAAGGATAGACCAGGATCCTTCTTTTTTCTTTTTCAAAGAAAAATAAATACAGTAAAGAAATTACATATAAGATCAGAAAACGATTATTGGCAAAGGTATCTGCCAGATTCGCTCTTATGGTTTCCCAGGCAAGAAGCATCTTTTTACCTCAACATATAAGCATATTTAAAAACACAATAAATAAGGGAGGGCAGGCAGGAAAGCAGATAGACCGGAATATGCGACCATTTTCTGCTCATCAGAAGCTCTGTCAGACCAAGTCCTCCGATCAAAAATCCTCCGAAGAGGATTCCCATGCCGCTTAGAAGACAGGCTGCCCAGTCAAGAAAGAGGAGGCCATAAAGCTGTCTTTTATTGTCCGGATCCTTGTAGATTCGGATAAAGTAGGCAAGGAAAAGGGGAATCATGATACAGGCGGATATCGCCTTGCCCTGCCAGATCCTTACAAGGATGACTGACCCCAGGGTATGGGAAGAGCCTCCGTAAAAGAGAAGGATCAGGGCAGTCAGATCCACGAAGAAAAGGGATTTTTTATAATCATAATCCGTCAGCTGCAGTCCGATCAGAAAGTATACGGCATAGCCCATCAGTAAAAAATAAGAGGGCAGGATGGTATGTGCCAGAATGGCCGGATGAATGGAAAAGAGCTTTGATAAAGCAGCAAGGTACATCATCCAGGGTGAAACGGCATCCTTTAGGATATCCTGGTAAATTACGGTATATTCTCCGGTCGCGGGGGTAGCAAGCAGCATATAGTCAAGTTTTACCGCATCCACCGCACTGGCAACAAAGCGGGAATCATCGGCATCCGTATGCATCATAAAAAGGTAGTGATAGCATTGGAAGCCGATCAGGGCAAGGCCAGACAGAAGGAGAAGAATGAGAAGCAGCTTATCCCAAAGGTCGGAAGAAGCCTTTTTCGTATCCTTTTTTATTTTTAGCTGACTTACCTGACCGAACAGAGAGCCGGTATGTTTTCTTTTATAGAAGAAAAAGAAGAGAGTCAGCAGGATCAGCAGACCGATCCAAAGTAAAATAGCCAGGCTCAGCTTCTGCCGCAGAAAGATCAGCGGAACCGCAACCAGCTGAAAGAGAGCCCAGATGATCATCGTGCCAAGGAGCCAGTCCCAAAGAAAGCCAGGAAATCTCCGCTCTTCTTTGATAGAAAAAAAGTCTGCAGAGAGAAAACCGATGATGCAGGGAAAGGCAATAAGGGATATAATTAAGAAGAATGCTTTAAAAAAAATCATTATTATGGTATCCTTTCAAACATGTAGTATATCATAGATACTTTTGTCCTCCAACATGAATTGGTGGATTTTACAAGGAACCGCAGGAAAGAAAGAGGCTTCCAAAGCGCGAAAAGGAAGTCCGAAAAAGCGGTTCATAAAGAAAGGATAAGAGGAGAAGACGGAATGAATATAGGGGTGATTTTTGCGGGTGGAGTTGGCAGCCGCATGCATAGCAAGGACAGGCCGAAGCAGTTTTTGGAACTGTATAATAAGCCGATCATCATCCATACCCTGGAACATTTCGAAGCGCATGAAGAGATCGATGCCATCGTAGTCGTTTGTGTGGAAGGCTGGATCGATTACCTGAAAGACCTCCTCTACAAATTCCGGATCGAGAAGGTGAAGAAGGTTGTTCCCGGCGGAGAGAGCGGACAGCTTTCTATTTATCATGGCCTTCTTGCCGCAGAGGAAGTGGCTAAGGAGGCAGGCGAGGAGAATGCCATCGTTCTGATTCATGACGGAGTCAGACCCTTGATCAACAAAAGAGTGATTACGGAAAATATCGCATCCGTTGAGAAATACGGTTCTTCTATTACAAGCGGTATCGTAAAAGAAACCATTGTAGAGATCGATGATGCGGGCGGTATTCTTCTGGTTCCGGATCGTGCCCATTCACGAGTGGCAAAGGCGCCCCAGAGCTTTTATCTGAAGGATATTCTTTCTGCTCACGAGAAGGCTCTGGAAGAGGGAAGACGGGACTTTATCGATTCCTGTACGATGATGAAGCATTATGGCTATCAGCTGCATATGACGGATGGCCCTTATGAGAATATCAAGATCACGACCCCGGATGATTTTTATACCATGCGGGCGATTCTTGAGGCCAAGGAAAATGCACAGATTTACGGATTGGATGACTAAATGAAAGAGGAAGATTTAAAAAGAATACAGGCTGCAGAGTATATTGACTGGAGCAGATTTGACGGGAAGAGCGTTTATATTACCGGAGCGACAGGTCTGATCGGATCCAGTCTGGTGGAAAGCCTTCTTTTTTGTTCAAAAGCAAAAATTACGCTTCAGGTCAGAAATGAAGAAAAGGCTAGGAAGCTCTTCGGAGATCGGGTTGAATATGTCATTTGTGATCTGACGGAAGAAAGTCACTATGAGGGAGCGGTTGATTATCTGATTCATTGTGCCAACCCAACCTCCAGTGCTTTTTTTGTGAATCAGCCGGTGGAAACGATCAAAACGGCAGTAAACGGAACAGAGCATATTCTGGGCTTTGCGAAAAAGAAGGAAGTAGACTCCTTCGTTTTCCTTTCGACTATGGAGGTTTACGGCAGCCCACAGAAGGGACATAAGGTGAGAGAGCCGGAAGGAGGATCCTTTGATTCCGCAGTAGTCAGAAACTGTTATCCCTTGAGCAAACAGACCTGCGAGAGCCTGTGTGCAGCTTATGCAGCAGAATATGGAGTCCCGACGAAGGTGCTCCGCCTGACCCAGACCTTCGGACCCGGCGTGGACTATCAGGATGGGCGTGTTTTTGCCGAGTTTGCAAGGTGTGCGATTGAGAAAAGGGACATTATTCTGAAGACCAAGGGAGAAACGGAAAGAGATTACCTTTATACAGGAGATGCGGTGACAGCTATCCTGACGGTTTTACTCAAAGGTGAAAAAGGCGGGATTTATACAGCTGCAAATGAAGAGAGCTTTTGCTCTATTTATGAGATGGCAAAACTGGTCGCAGATGCCTATGGGATTCATGTCCTGATCGAAGAACAGGATATCAGTAAAATGGGCTATGCCAATACCCTGCATATGGATCTGGATACCGGCAAGCTGCGTTCTCTTGGCTGGAAGGCAGAGGTGGATCTGAAAACAGCCTTTGATAAGCTGATTGAGGATATGGCATCAAGAAGAAAATGAGACACTATTGAGACAAAAGAATGAGGATATAGAGATGAATTATTATATTCATGAGGCACAGCTGAATGATGAAGATCAGAAGATGGCAGCAGTAAAGGCAAGAGATGATGTAGAAGCCATTTTAAAAGAGGAAGGAATGAAGGAGCTGGATATCCTTTTCAAGCTAAATGGCAGAGAAAATGGCGGAATGGGAAAGAAGTTAAAAGGTCATTTGGATGCTTATCACTTGTGGAACGAGAAACTCAAAGGACTGAAAGCGGGGGATACCTTATATATTCAGTTTCCGGTTCTTTTTCATACCTTACTTTTTGCAAAGATTGTAAAAAGGCTGGAAAAGAAGGGCGTGAAGGTGATCGCAATTATTCATGACCTGGAGATTCTTCGTTGGTCTCGTCTTTCCAAGAATTCTTTTAAATTCAAAGTCCGTACAGAGATGGAAGAAAAGTCTGTATTGAGAGCCTGTTCTAAAATCATTGTGCATAACAGCAAGATGAAGGCATATCTGGCAGAGTTGGGAATTGAAAAAGATAAGATGGTTCTGCTTGGAATCTTTGATTATCTGATCCCGGATTTTGACGAGGAAAGAATGAAGGAGAGGGATAAGGAGAGAAAGGAAGCTGTCCTTATTGCCGGAAATCTGAAGAAACATAAAGCCGGTTATGCATATGAGTTGCCGGATAATTATAGCTTCCATTTATTTGGTGTTGGCTATGAGGGGCAGACAAGTGACAGAATTCTTTATAAGGGATCCTTTCTGCCGGAGGAGCTTCCTTATGTTTTAGACGGTACTTTTGGTCTGATCTGGGATGGAGAAAGCGCGAAGACCTGTCAGGGAGTGTATGGCGAATACCTTAGATATAATAATCCGCATAAGACATCCCTCTACCTGGCTTCTGATATCCCGGTTATTATCTGGAGCAAGGCAGCATTAGCAGATTTTGTTGAGAAGAATCACTGTGGCATCGTTGTAGATTCTCTTTGGGATATTGAAAAAGCGGTTTCAGAATTATCAGAAGCAGATTATAATGCTTTATGCGAAGGAGCAAAGCAGGTTGGTGCAAAACTGCGAAAGGGATATTTCCTGCGCAGAGCTGTAAAAAATGCCTGATTCTTTCGGGATGAAATTAATAAGAGATAAGAGATTGAAGATCAGTTGATAAATGGGAGTGTAAAATGGGCAAAATTAAAGTTACAAAAGATTGCAATGGAATCAAGGGGCTGCATGTGATCGAGCCGACTGTGTATGGTGATAACAGGGGGTATTTCATGGAAAGCTACAATTACAATGATTTTGCGGCAGAAGGGATCGACTGTCAGTTTGTACAGGATAATCAGTCAGCCTCCAAAAAGGGTGTGCTGAGAGGACTGCATTTCCAGATCCAGTATCCCCAGGACAAGCTGGTTCGCGTCATCCGCGGAGAGGTGTATGATGTGGCAGTGGACTTAAGAGAGGGCAGTGAGACCTTTGGAAAATGGTTCGGCGTTCTTCTTTCCGAGGAGAACAAAAAGCAGTTCTTTATCCCAAAGGATTTTGCACACGGCTTTTTGGTTCTTTCCGATTATGCGGAGTTCTGCTATAAAGTAACAGATTTTTACCATCCGAACGATGAGGGCGGACTCATGTGGAACGATCCGGATCTTGCGGTAGAGTGGCCCATGCCGGAGGGAATGGGACCGGAGGATCTGATCCTGTCTGACAAGGATAAGGTGAATTCTTCCTATCAGGAATTCCTGGCAAGCCGCAGAAAGTAAGAGAGCGGAGCAGAGTTTATGTTAAAAGCCCTATTGGAAATTCCGTCAGAGGTCATGCAGAGTAAAAAACTGGTGCTGACCCTGGCGAAAAATGATTTTAAAACAAAATTTGCAGGCTCCTATCTGGGACGTATCTGGGCCTTTATTCAGCCGATCGTTACGGTTCTGGTTTACTGGTTTGTATTTGAGAAGGCCTTAAATGCAGGAACCCAGTCTACCAAATCCGGCATTACCGTACCCTTTGTCCTCTGGCTGATCGCAGGACTGGTACCCTGGTTTTACTTTCAGGATATTTTATCGAGCGGAACCAATGTCCTGATCGAATACAGTTATCTGGTAAAGAAGGTTGTCTTCAAGATCAGTACCCTGCCGGTGATCAAGGTGATCTCTAATCTTTTTGTTCACCTCTTTTTTATTGCCTTTATGCTGATCCTTTATCTGCTTTACGGCAGATTTCCGGGGATTTATATGCTGCAGATCATATATTATTCCTTTTGTGTAGTCATTTTTGCAACGGGTCTGATCTATGCGACTTCGGCGATCGTAGTCTTTTTCAGGGATTTATCCCAGATTGTCAACATTTTGCTCCAGATCCTGATCTGGGCAACACCGATCATGTGGAATATCGACGCAGTTAGCTTTCCGCCGATCGTGCTGAAGATCATTAAGCTGAATCCCATGTACTATATTGTGAGCGGCTATCGTGATTCTATGATCGGCAGAGTCTGGTTTTGGCAAAGACCGGAGATCACCCTTTATTTCTGGGTTGTTTCCATCCTTATTTTTATGATCGGAACCATGATCTTCAGAAGACTGCGTGTGCATTTTGCGGATGTACTATAGGAGGAGTTCAGATGAATTCAGAATATGCCATCCGTGTTCAGGATGTTAGTAAATTATACAAATTATATGATAAGCCTTCAGACCGCTTTAAGGAGGCTCTGGGGCTGACGCGGAAGAAAAAATATCATGAGCATTATGCTCTGCAGCATCTTTCCTTCGATGTGAAAAAAGGAGAGACTGTCGGTATTATCGGCACAAACGGAGCCGGTAAATCCACGATCCTGAAGATCATCACCGGTGTCTTAAGTGCAAGTCAGGGAAATGTCGAGATCAACGGCAGGATTTCTGCCCTCCTTGAGCTTGGTGCCGGTTTCAATATGGAATATACTGGAATCGAGAATATCTATCTGAATGGTACGATGATCGGCTTTTCCAAAGAAGAGATCGAAGAGAAGATGGAGGATATTCTTTCCTTCGCGGATATCGGTGACTTTGTCTATCAGCCGGTAAAAACCTATTCCAGCGGCATGTTTGTGCGGCTGGCTTTTGCTGTTGCCATTAATATCGATCCGGAAATCCTGATCGTGGATGAGGCACTTTCCGTTGGTGATGCCTTCTTCCAGGCTAAATGCTATAAAAAGTTCGATGATTTTAAGGAAGCTGGTAAAACCGTTATCTTTGTCAGCCATGATCTGAGCAGTATCTCTCGATATTGTGACAGGGTAATCCTTTTGAATAAGGGACATAAGCTGGATGAAGGTTCTCCCAAGGATATGATCAATCTTTATAAGAAGGTTATGGTCGGTGCTTTAAAGGATGATAAGGTAGAAGGAGAAGAAGCAGAAAAGTTCCTTTCACAGGATTCCGAGGTAAGAGCTCTTTCAGGGCTTACTTCTTCAGAAGCAGACGCGACAAGGGAGAGGCAGGCAGCAGAGCCGACAAATGAGAAGGATCCGGCGGAGGAGAATGAGAAGGCCCTCTGGAAGAGTCATTTTCAGATCAATCCCAATGTAGATGAATACGGAGACGGCAGGGCGACGATCATTGACTTTGCCCTGGTAGATGAGAACGGTATGCTCTCTTCTTCTATCATGAAGGGCGGCAGATTTACCATTAAGAGTAAGGTGGCCTTTCACAGCGAGATCGATAATCCAATCTTTACCTATACGATCAAAAACCTTCAGGGCCTGGCGATCACAGGAACCAATACTATGTATGAGAAGGAGAATATCGGCCGGGTCAAGGAGGGAGATATCTATCTTGCTACCTTTGAGCAGGAGATGAATCTGCAGGGAGGAGAATATCTTCTCTCCATCAGCTGCACCGGTTATGAGAATGGGGATTTCTGTGTTTATCACAGACTTTATGATGTTCTGAATATTACGGTCATCTCCCAGAAGGATACAGTAGGCTTTTATGATATGAATTCCCTTACAAGGCTGGTAAAGGTTTCGGAATAGCATGAGAAAAATATCCGAGGAAGTAAAGGCTGTTATCTTACAGCATAAGGAAGAAGAATTTAACAGGATATTGGGAGAATGTCAGTCTCCGGAAGCAGTTTATCATTTGTCGGATCTTCGGACGAATCTGATCCGCTGGATTGAGATTGACAAAGGAGACAGGGTACTGGAGATCGGCAGCGAGTGCGGCGCCCTGACTTCTTATCTTGGACAAAAGGCAGGAGAGCTGGTCTGCATTGAGCCTTCTGCTGAGATGATGACCTTGAATCAAAAGAGAAATGAAGGGATAGAAGGAATTCATTACCTTTGCAAGAAGGCGGAGGAAGCCTTTGCAGAGCTGGAAAAGGAATCCTTTGACCTGATCTTTATGGTTGGTCTTGACGAAAGGATCCACAAGGAATGGATGCCGGTTATTTTCTCCCTTTTGAAGAAGAAGGGAAGATTTGTCTTTGCGGCAGATAATAAATACGGTCTGCAATTTTTCGCCGGTAATCAGGATGAAGATGGACGAGGCTATTTTCCCTTTACGGGAGAAGAGGAGGAAGATTCTTTCCGCCTATTGAGCAGGCAGAGCCTTGTGGAACTAATGGAACGTGCCGGCTGTAAGGACTATCGCTTTTATTATCCCTTCCCGGATTACAGATATGCAAACAGCATTTATTCGGATGACTATCTTCCCAGACAGAATGAACTGAAGCGTTCCTGGAGAAACATGGCACAGCAGAGAATGGTGCTTTTTGATGAGGAAAGTGCCTTTCGGAATATCTGCCGGGACGGTCTCTTTCCCCTCTTTACGAATTCCTTTCTGCTGATAGGAGAGAAAAATGAAGGATAGAGTGATTTATACCAAGTTCTCTGATGACAGGGCAGAGGCTTTTTCTCTTTATACCAATATCTTAAAAAGAGAGGACGGAAGCCTTTATGTGAAAAAGTGTCCGGCTTCCGACCGGGCGATGAAGCACATCCGGCATATTGAGAAAGCAGGGCAGGAACTGACAAAGCTCTATGCTTCGGAAGAGATAAGGGTAAATCCCTGTTTCCTGGAAGAAGATGGAATCTGCTTTTCTTTTGCCGAGGGGGATACCCTGGAGAATGAGATCGACCGTCTTTTTTTTACGGGAAAGGAAGAGGAGGCAAAGGAGCTTTTTATCCGCTTTGCAGACGATCTCCTTTCTTTGGTGGAGAAGGATTCTACGCCTTTTCAGCCGACGGAGGATTTTGAGAAGGTCTTTGGTAAGGCGGAAGAGTTTCTTCTTCAGCCGGAAGAGGAAAGAAAAGATAGGGACAAGAAGGCTGATTTTCCCCTTTTTTCCGAAGTGGAAGGAGAAAAGGAGGAGAAAAGAGACAGGCTTCTTTTGTCCTCCATGAAGGTCTCAAATATTGATCTGATTCCGGCCAATATCATGCTTTCAGATGGCTGGGAAATGATCGATTATGAATGGACCTTTGAATTTCCCATACCCGTTCAGTTTATCCTTTATCGTATGATTTATCTTTATCTGAATTCCAGTACGAAGAGAAGCAAGGCAAGAGCCTGGGGTCTTTATGAAAGATACGGGATTAGCAAGGAAAGACAGGAAGCCTATGCCCGGATGGAGGAGCATTTCCAGTCTTATATACAGGGCAAAAGAATCCGCCTGGATGATATTCAGATCCGCCTGGACCCCGGACGCTATGATATTGCGGGGATGCTGGAAGCTTCCATGACAAGCCTGGATCCCTACAAGGTGCAGATCTTCTTTTCCGATACGGAGGACTTTAAAGAGGAGGATTCCCTTTTTTATTCCGGTATTAAAAAGGGCAAAAATCGGATCGAGGTGAAGCTTCCGAAGAAGGCAAACTATCTTAGGATCGATCCGATGGCAGGAGAGTGCTTGATACAGGATTTTAGCATTTTGCAAAAAGAAAATTCAGCTGAGGATGAGAAAAAGGCGGGGATGCCGGCAGAACAGGAAAAGAAGAAGGTCCTGGGCACGGAAGAGAACCAGAAGGAAGCCTTGTCTGCGGAGAAAGAAAAAGAGGCAGGCGAGCTTCTCAGCTTAAAGAGAAGCAATGGCATTTCTTTAAAGGATGGCAGAATCGGATTTTTAACGGACGATCCTCAGATTTATACAAAAAGAATCGGAAGAGCAGGAGACAGCTTTCTGCTGGAATTTGAGCTTCTGGAAACGGAAAAAGAGAAGATCCGGGAGATTTGCCGGAAGGAAGAAGGCCTGATCGACAAACTAAAGGCCAGGATAAAAGGAAGGTAGGCGATGGATTTGGCCAATACAAATACATATTGTATCGACAAGCTCAGCCTCTCAGATCAGGGAGAGGTGCTTTTGATTGGCTGGGCCTTTGACAAAAGCCTTTCAAAGGAAATCGACATTCAGCTGAAGAATGAGAAGGGCGAGAAACTCTCTTTTCAGAGAAAAAAGATCGAACGACCGGATGTCAATCATACCTACGGGATCGCGGAGACTATCGCGAGCGGATTTGAGCTTCGCTGGAAGGCGAACGGCGGACAGAAATTTCAGGTCTGCTTTGGCGACGGTGAGGATGCAGCAGTGTACCCCCTTAGTATCAGGGATGCTCTTTTTCAGCAGAGAGAGGATAAAAGACATTATGTTAACTTCTCCCAGATGATGAAGGAGAAGGATGCAGATTTGATCAAGGATGATCTGCAGTATCTTTTCAGAAAAGGCTATGGAGAGTTAAAAAAGCTCTGGCAGAAAAGATATGAGCCCATTGATCCGGCTTATACGGCATATTTTGAAGCGCATAAGGCAAGTCAGGAAGAACTCCGGGAGCAGAGGGAGCATCAGCCCGTGAATGGGCCGAGTTTTTCCCTTTTGGTACCAGCCTATAAAACAAAGGAAAAACATCTTCGGGCTATGATCGAATCCGTCATAAAACAAAGCTATCAGAACTGGCAGCTCTGCATCGCGGATGGCAGCGAGGATCAGGGCAGCATCGGACACATTCTGGAGGAATATCATAAAAAGGATCAGAGAGTCTGCTATAAGATCAACGAGAAGAATCTTGGTATTTCCGGAAATACCAATGAGGCCTTAAAGCTGGCCGAGGGAGATTATGTTGTCCTTCTGGATCATGATGATCTGCTGGCACCGGATGCCCTGTATGAACTTGCTTCCCTCATTCTGAAGCAGGAGGATGCCGATGTCATCTATACGGATGAGGATAAATTCTCGGATTCCGTAAACGGCAGGTTTGAGCCGGCCTTTAAACCGGATTTTAACCTGGATCTTCTTCGCTCTAATAATTACATCTGCCATATGTTCGCAGCAAAAAGGGAGATTGCCTTAGAGGTTGGCGGTTTCCATTCGGAATTCGATGGCTCCCAGGATTATGATTTTATCTTCCGCTGCTGTGAAAAGGCGAGAAAGGTCTATCATATTCCCAAGGTTTTATATTACTGGCGGTCACATCCGGATTCCGTTGCGGAAAATCCGGAGAGCAAGACCTATGCCTATGAAGCGGGAAAAAAGGCAATCGAGGCACATCTGGAAAGATGCGGAGTCGATGCGGAGGTGATCCGCCTTCCCTACTGGGGACTCTATCGGGTGAAGTATAAGACGGAGCCGGACAGCAGCATTTCTGTTATTGTCAGAAAAGAGGATGCAGAAGAAACCGCTTACAGCAAAAGAGGAAGAGCCGGTCTCGAGATGATAGAGCTTGCCGAAAGGCAGGCGGGAAAAGGGCTGAATCAGAGGATCGAAGAAGCAGCAAAGGGAGACTACTTCCTTTTCTTAAGCCCGAATCTGCAGTCTCTGCCGGAAGACAGCTTAGAGGAACTGGTCAGACAGGCTTCCCGTCAGGATGCGGGTGCAGTCGGCGGCAGAATATACGACAGCGAGAACAGGATCGCCCAGGCAGGTTATGTCTTTGGCTTGCAGGGTCTGGCCGGCAGCGTTTTGAAGGGAACAATCCGGGATACGATCGGTTACTGTGCCAAGGCCATCCTCCAGCAGGATTATTCGGCGGTATCGCCTGCTGCCTATATGATTTCCAGGGAAACCTTTTTAGCCCTGGGGGGCTTTGATGAGCAGCTGACCTATCCCCTTGCAGACCTGGATCTCCAGCTTCGTCTCAGACAAAAGGGACTCCTTTGTATCTATGAGCCGGAAGCGGAATTCTCCTTCAAGAGCAAGGAAGGAGAAGAAAAGAAAAGCCCTTCTGCAGAGGAAAATTATTTCCAAAAAAAGTGGGAGATGGAGCTTTCCAAGGCAGATCCTTACTACAATGAGAATTTTTCTTTGGAAGAGGCGGATTTCAGCTTAAAGAGGCAGCCCTTGCGAGAATGAAATATTGGTGATAAAATAAGGCAAACTGACTATTGTGTGTCAGTATGCCTTTTTTCGTTGCTAAGAATTCCATAGGAATTCTTAGCAACGAAAAAATACGGAGATGCGCAGCTCGCGGTATGTCGTATTGCGAGACAATACGACTAAGGGAAAAAGGAATATTTCGCATTCCGCTCGCGCGGGCATGTACGCAAGCACACATTTTTTCCATAAGTTAAACAAATACGAGGAGATTACAGAAAATGAGAACTTATCTTGTAACCGGTGGCGCCGGCTTTATCGGCTCTAACTATATTCATTACATGTTCAAAAAATATGATAATGAGATCCGTATCATCAATGTCGATAAGCTGACCTATGCCGGAAACCTTGAGAATCTGAAAGATATCGAGGACAGAGATAATTATACATTCGTTAAGGCTGATATCTGCGACAGTGCAGCCATCACAAAGATTTTTGCAGAAAATGACATCGATCGTGTTGTTCATTTTGCAGCAGAATCCCATGTGGACCGCAGTATCAAGGATCCGGAGGTCTTTGTTCGGACCAATGTACTGGGAACAGCGGTTATGCTGAACTGCGCAAAGGCTGCCTGGGAGCTGGAAGACGGAAGCTTCAAGGAAGGTAAGAAATTTCTTCATGTTTCAACAGATGAAGTTTATGGTTCTCTTCCGGATGATGACCAGGCTTTCTTCTATGAGACAACACCTTATGATCCCCATAGCCCTTATTCAGCAAGTAAGGCATCCTCTGATTTCCTGGTAAAGGCTTATATGGATACCTACAAATTCCCGGCGAACATCACAAACTGTTCCAATAACTACGGACCTTACCAGTTTCCGGAGAAGCTGATTCCTCTGATCATTAACAATGCCCTTCATGGCAAGGATCTGCCGGTTTACGGAGATGGCAAAAACGTCCGTGACTGGCTCTATGTAGAGGATCATGCCAAGGGAATCGATATGGTACAGGAGCAGGGAAGACTCTTTGAGACCTATAATATCGGTGGCCACAACGAGAAGCAGAACATCCAGATCATTCATATCATTCTGGATACCCTGCAGGAAATGCTTCCGGATGAGGATCCCCGCAAGGCCCTTGTCAGCGAAAAGCTGATCAAATACGTCGAGGATCGTAAGGGACATGACAGAAGATATGCCATTGCACCGGACAAGATCAAAGAGGAGATCGGCTGGTATCCGGAGACCAAATTCGAAGATGGTATCCGTCTTACCATTCAGTGGTTCTTCGAGCATGAAGACTGGATGGAGCGCGTAACAAGCGGCGACTACCAGAAATATTATGAGGATATGTACAAGAACAGATAGTTATGAAAGCACTGATCCATCATATAAAAACCTACCGCTTTCTTTTGGGAGAGCTGGTAAAAAAGGGCATCCGCTTAAAGTACAGAAGATCTTACCTCGGTGTGATCTGGTCTCTGATCGAGCCGATCCTGACAACGATCGTTCTGGTTATTGTATTCGGAACCCTTTTTAATAACAAAAAGCCCACCTTTCCCCTGTATATCATCAGCGGAAGGCTGATCTATTCCGCCTTTTCCACATCGACAAAGGCGGCCGCCAAATCCATACGAAAGAATTCTTCGATGATCAAGAAGGTATATGTACCCAAGTACCTTTACCCTCTTTCTTCGGTTCTCTTTAACTATGTGATCTTTTTGATCTCCCTTTTGGTGCTGATCCTGGTGGCAATCTACTGCAGAACCCTGCCGACACCACTGATCTGGCAGTGTCTTGCAGCCATCTTCCTTCTGCTGATCCTGACGATCGGCGTGGGAATGATCCTGGCGACTATGGATGTATTTTTCAGGGATACGGAGTATCTCTGGAATGTCGTGCTGATGATCATCATGTACATGTGTGCGATCTTCTATTATCCTGAGCGCCTTTTGAAAAGCGGATTTGCCTGGGTGCTGAATTATAATCCGCTTTACTGTATTATCAATATCTTCCGTGGCGGCGTTCTCGGCTATATGGCTCCGGCATGGGATTATGGATATGCTGTTGGTTTTTCAATCCTAGCTATGCTGGTGGGATTGATTGTCTTTAAGAAAAAACAGGATGAATTCATCCTGCATATTTAAATATGAGTGATAATAATATCGCGGTGAAGGTTGATCATGTCAGCATGAAATTCAACCTGAGCCAGGAAAAACTGGATTCTTTAAAAGAATATTTTATAAAATTCATCAGGCGGGAGATCAAGTATGATGAATTCTGGGCTCTGCAGGATGTCAGCTTTACCCTGAATAAGGGTGACCGACTTGGTATCCTGGGCTTAAACGGAGCCGGAAAGAGTACCCTGCTCAAGGCGATTGCCGGTGTTTACAAGCCGACAGAAGGCAGCATTTATAAAGATGGTGTTTTGGCACCACTTCTGGAGCTTGGAGCCGGTTTCGATATGCAGTATACGGCCAGAGAGAATATCTATCTCTATGGTGCCGTGCTGGGCTACAGCAAGGATTTTATCGACAGCAAATTCGATGAGATCGTGGAATTCTCAGAGCTGAAGAAGTTTCTGGATGTTCCCCTGAAGAATTATTCTTCCGGAATGAAGACGAGACTTGGATTTTCCATTTGTACGGCGGTTGATCCCGATATCCTGATCCTGGATGAGGTCTTATCGGTCGGAGATGCCAAGTTCCGTAAGAAGAGCGAGAAGAAGATCACGAGCATGTTTGATTCAAATGTAACGGTTCTTTTTGTTTCCCATACCCTGGCTCAGGTCAGGAGAATCTGCAATAAGGCCATGATCCTGGATCACGGAAAGCTGATCGCCTTCGGTGATGTGGAAGAAATCGCGAATCGTTATGAAGAGATGACAGAGAAATAAAGGAGAGAAGAATGAAGGGTATTATTTTAGCCGGCGGTTCAGGAACCAGATTATATCCGCTGACAAAGGCAATTTCAAAACAGATCATGCCGGTTTATGATAAGCCGATGATCTATTACCCCCTGTCCACCCTGATGCTGGCAGGGATCAGAGAGGTACTGATTATTTCCACACCGAGAGATCTCCCGATTTTTAAGGAACTCTTCGGAGATGGTTCCCAGCTGGGCATGCATTTTGAGTATAAGATCCAGGAGGAGCCCCGCGGACTGGCTGATGCCTTTATTATCGGAGAGGACTTCATCGGAGATGATTCGGTTGCCTTGGTATTGGGTGATAATATTTTCTACGGCCAGAGCTTTTCTGCAGTTCTGGAGAGAACGAGAGAGAGAACCGAGTCACAGCCGGGCGCAACGATCTTCGGCTACTATGTACGTGATCCGAGAGAGTATGGCGTTGTAGAATTCGATGAGGAAGGAAATGCCATCTCCATCGAGGAAAAACCGGAGAAGCCGAAGTCCAATTATGCGGTACCGGGACTTTACTTCTATGACAATGATGTCGTAGAGATCGCAAAGAATGTAAAACCTTCTGCCCGCGGAGAGATCGAGATCACCAGTGTTAACAATGAATATTTAAAGAGGGGCAACCTCAAGGTAGAGACCTTAGGACGAGGATTTGCCTGGTTGGATACCGGTAATCATGACATGCTTTTGGATGCAGCAGACTTCGTTTCTGCCTTCCAGAAGAGACAGGGACTCTATATCTCCTGTATCGAGGAGATTGCTTATAAGAGAGGCTTTATTACAAAGGAGCAGCTGATCGAGCTGGCACAGCCTCTTCTGAAGACAAATTACGGTAAATATCTGGTTGAAGTTGCTGAAGGATTGTAATCAAATGGCAGAGTATCACTATTTTGTAGAAGGCTACCGTTTCCATTTACAGGATCCGGAGGAACTGATCATAAGAGGATGGTTTCAGGATGATAATCCAAAGGGCTATCAGCTGAAGCTTGATTTTGACGGAAAACCCTTTACGGATTATGAGATCATCAAAGAGTCCGGAATGGGGATCCGCCAGAAATATGTCAGCAGAAATGCGAATATCGGCGAAGAGGTAAGGATTGCCCTGCATCTTCCGAAGAACTGGACTTCTTATAAAAAACTTCATGTTTATACCATTAAGAATGAGCAGAACACGGAAAACGTTTTTTCGTGTTCTCTTTCTGTTTCTGAAATCCGTAAAAAACAGACCCAGCCTGACTATTATCTGGAAAATGTTTCTTATGCAGAGGGGAACCTCAGCGTAAGCGGATGGGCAGTGGCAGGAGAAGAGGTAAAAATCTCCCTTCTGGATGGAAGCGGGAAGGAAGTTCCCCTTCAGCTGAGCAGACATTTTCGAAAGGATGTTGCAGCCTCTTATCCGGAGAGAGAAGAGAGCGGACAGGATGGCTTTGCCTTAAAGGCAAAGATTGCCGGTCTTAAAGGCTGCAGTCTGCTCTTAGAAGCCGGAGAGAAGAAGGCAAAACTTCCGCTGGAAAAGGAAGTGGCTCTTCCGTCCAGCTCTAAGGTCGGAAAATATTTCAGCAGCAGATATATGCATAAGGTCATGTCCTACTACAGACGCTTTGGCTTTAAGCAGTCCCTGAAGCGGGCTAAGGAAGTTTTATGCGGCCAGGCTACGATCACCTATGCCCATTGGATGAAGAAGTACGATACGACAGAGGCGGAGTTTGCAGAGCAGGCAAAGACGGTTTTCCCGTATCAGCCCAAGTTTAGTATTGTGGTTCCTCTCTACAAAACAAAGAAGGAATATCTGGATGCCCTGATTCAGTCAGTTCTGGACAATACCTATACAAATTGGGAACTTTGCCTGGCAGATGCCAGTGCAGATGAGAAGGGAGTCTCTCCGCTGACAAAGCAGCTGAGTGACTGGCAGGCCAAAGATCAAAGAATTCGCTTCGTCACTCTTTCTGCCAATGAGGGTATTTCTGAAAATACCAATCAGGCAATCCGAATGGCAGAGGGAGACTTTATTGTCTTCTCCGATCATGATGATCTTCTGACAAGGGATGCCTTGTATGAAGCAGTAAAGGTTCTGAATGAAGGCAGGGAAAAGGAAGAAGAGGCGGATATCCTCTATTCCGATGAGGATAAGATCTCGATGGACGGCAAGAAGCGCTTCGAGCCCAACTTCAAGCCGGATTTTAGCATTGACTTCCTTTGCAGTGTGAATTATATCTGTCACCTTCTTTTTGTCAGAAAGAGCCTTCTGGATGAGACAGGCTACCTCAGAAAAGAATTTGACGGAGCCCAGGATCACGACCTCGTTTTGAGACTCTGTGAGAAAACGGAGCGGATCTATCATATTCCTAAGATCCTTTATCACTGGAGAAGCCATATGGACTCTACGGCGGAGAATCCGGAGAGTAAGCTCTATGCCTTTGAGGCAGGTGCCAAGGCAGTGGAAGAGCATTATAAGAGATGCGGGATTCCGGCAACTGTGGAGCAGGGCGTAGCCTATGGCCTCTATCGAAGCTTCTATCACTGGGATAAAGAGCCTCTGATTTCCATCCTGATCCCTAACAAGGATCACAGCGAGGATCTGAAGAAATGCATTACTTCCATTATGGAGAGGTCTACTTATCAGAATCTGGAATTTATTGTCATTGAGAATAATTCTACAGACCCGAAAACCTTTGCTTACTATGAAGAGATCGAGAAGCTGGATCGGGTGAAGGTTGTCTACTATAAGGGCGGTTTTAATTTCTCCGCAATCAATAATTTCGGAGCTGAGGCTGCGAGCGGAGACTATTATCTTCTTCTGAACAATGATACGGAGCTTTTGGCTCAGGACAGCATCGGAGATATGCTGGGCTATTGCATGCGGGAGGATGTCGGCATCGTTGGTGCTAAGCTTCTCTATGAGGATGAAACCATCCAGCATGCGGGTGTTGTCGTTGGCTTCGGCGGCATTGCCGGCAATACCTTCGTAGAAAAGCAGAGAAATGAATATGGTTATCAGGCCAGAATCTGCGTTGCCCAGAATTATTCTGCAGTGACGGCAGCCTGCCTTCTGGTCAGAAGAGAAGCTTTTGAAAAGGTAAATGGGCTGACAGAAGAGCTGGCAGTTGCCTTTAATGATATTGATTTCTGCCTTAAAGTCAGAGAAGCCGGTTATCTGGTGGTATATGATCCTTATGCGGAATTTTACCATTACGAATCAAAGTCCAGGGGAATGGAAGACACGCCGGAGAAGGTAGAACGCTTTGGCCGCGAGATCGCCTGCTTCCAGTCTCTTTGGCCGAAGATCTTAAAGGAGGGAGATCCCTTCTATAATCCGAATCTGACTTTGGATAAGACAGATTTTTCGCTGAAGGCCTAAGCTGGTCGTATCTGGAGAAAAGCCTTTCAGCAGAGCATGCCTTGCCTATAGCAGAGTTTATATTGTTTGGGATGAGAGGAAGGCAGAGTGAAGATAAGGAAAGAGAGTAAATAAGCCATATGAATATTAGAACGTCGATCGGAAAGCTGAAGGCTTTCTCGGACAAATTTAAGTTTAATACAGAAAAGCTCCTGCTTCTCTTTTTTCTGGTCATGTCGATTTTTGGCGGATGCATGTTTACGGTGATGACACCGGTCGGCATTATTCCGGATGAGATGACACATTTGGAATATGCATTGGATTCCTGCGGTCTGGTAGATTACTACAGACCGATCGAGAGCAGTATCAAGGACTCAGGGGCTTTTCAGATCAAGCCTTTTAAGAACAACCATTTGGATGTAGAAAAATATAAGGCTGCCCTTCAGGAAAAAAATGAAGTCGGCCTTCCTTTGAAGAAGCTTCATTTTGATCCTTACATTTTTAAATATTTTCCGACAGTCCTCGGCTTTATTATCGGCGGTGCCCTAAAGCTGCCCTATCTTCGGATCATGCAGCTTTGCAGCCTTTTGTCCCTGGCTTTTTATACTTTCATGGGGCTTTTAACCATAAAGGCGGCACCGGTCAAAAAATATGTTTTTACTTTTTGTCTCCTTATGCCCATGAGTCTTCATATGGCGGCATCGATCAATTACGATACGATCCTCCTTCCCATGTGTTTCTTCCTGACGGCCTATATCCTGAAGCTGAAATGCGGGGAAGAGAAGATCAAATGGAAGGATATCCTGATCCTTATGGTGGTATCCTTCTTTATCCTCTATATCAAGGCAATTTACGTTTTATTGATTCTGATGATCCTGTCGATTCCTCTGGATCATTTTGAACTCAAAATCGGGAAGGACTTTGAACTGGCAGCATTTGTCAAAAAATACAAGCTGCCTCTGATCGCGGCTCTGATCCTTTTGATCCTTCTGGCTGCTTACCTTTTCAGAAGTAATAACTATGTTGTGATCATCACTGCATCCCTTCTGGAATGGAAGAGGAGTCTCTACCTACTGAAGGCTAGTTGGATGCAGGAGTGGGAATCTTATAAGCTCTGGTATGTCGGCTGCTTTGGTTCTCTGGATGTCTATGTGCCCAAGGTCTTTGCAAACAGAGTATTGATCGGTATGGTCCTGATGATCTTTTATTTTGATAGGAAGGCAGATACAGCTTACGAAAAGATCTCGGCAAGAAGCCGGATCCTTTACCTTCTGGTCGTTGCGGTCATCTTTGTGATGATCTTCCTTGCCATGATCACCTGGACTCTGACCCTGTCTGACATGGATCCCTATGTTTCCATCGCGGAGATGAGAGAGAATCTCTATAAGATCGGCCTTTATCTGGGTGTACAGGGAAGGTATTTTATACCGATTACCCCGCTATTTATGCTCTCTCTGTCAGGAATCGGACCTATGAAGAAGCTGAGCTGTAATAAGCTCTTTTATCCGGTCTTTTTCCTTTTTGTACTTTACATTATGCAGTTTATTACCAGACTGCTTCTCTTTGAATTTTGGGTATAAAGTCCCGGAAGGAATGCGTTTAATATGGTACTATCAATCTTACTGATTCTTGCATATCTCCTTCTTTTTGCCGGTCTGATTCTGGTCAAAAAGAGTGAAGAAAAACTGAGACTGATTCCCTGGCTGGCAGTCTGCCTTCTTCTGTCTATGATGCTGCAGGCACTTGCGGGCGGAATCCTCTTCATCATCAAGGGACCGGATCCGGTTTGGTTTGTCGGCCTTTTCGACTGCATCATCGGCCTTCTTCTTTTATTTTGGGCCTTTCGTAAGGGAGTCCAAAAATACGAATTCGCCTGGATCGATCTTTTTGCAGCAATCCTGGCCGTCATCCTGGCCTATCATTACGGCAGCATTCTCTTTTTCGGAAGTGGACTTTATCCGAATTTTTCGTCGACAGATGCGGCGACGCACTTTACCCTGGCAAGAAATATTGTCCTGCTCGACAGGATCGATACCAATCTCTTCTTCTCGGCCGTCAATACAGCCTATCTGATGAAGATCGCCTTACCGATCACGGGAAGCATGTATCTGACCAAGGTCTATGTTGCCTTTGAGATCCTTCAGTTCCTGCTGGCAGGGGCGGCTTTCTATGTTGTGATCGAAAAGTATTGCAGAAAGAGCAGATTTAATCAGGCTATGAGCCTTCTGGTCCTTCTTGCCTATATGATCGGCTATCCTCTCTATGGGATGGAGTTCGGCTTTACCTATTTCAATATGAGTATTGTGATCGTCACAATGCTGCTGTATTTTATGCAGATTCTTTTTGACGGAAGCATCGACAGGAGAATAGCTCTGATCCTTGTGAATCTGGGACTCTACAGCTTGTTTGCCAGCTATACCCTTTTTGTGCCGGCAGTTTATTTTGCAGTTTTTCTGGCGATCCTCTGGCATCAGCAAAGGGAGAAGAGCCTTTTTACAAAAGAGACTTTTGTCTTTCTTTGCAAGGTTTTCCTTCTTCCCTGTATCCTTGGACTTTTGATGTCCTGGGATAATATCCGGTATCTTCTGCCGGGCAGTCTGTCAGACAGTGCGGTTTCAACAGGAGGAGATGAGGAGAGGTCAGCAATCTCCCTGGATGGAGGCTGCTTTAATGACCTTTATTCCAGCTTTGTTCTTCTTTTCCCCTTAAGTCTTTACGGCTATATCAGGGGAATCAAAAAGAAGGCAGAATCCTTGAACAATACCCTTTTGCCCCTGATGCTGCTTTTCACGGGCGGAATGGCCTATATGGCTCTGTCCAAGAGGGTTTCCGTTTATTATCTGGTGAAGAATAACAGCCTGATCTGGCTTCTTTTCTGGCTGGCAGCCTTTTACGGCATTTACGAGCTGTCTGTAAAGGCAAGGGAAATGGTGGTGGCCATCGCTTTGCTTTTTGTTCTTTTATTGGGCGGTCTTTACAACAACTTTGATGCAAGAATCCTAGCCAAAAATGACCGTATGATCACAAAGGGAACGAGTGATTTCTTAGGTGTCTATTCCTTTGCGAAGGACTTTCTGGAGGCAGGAGCCTTTCATCCCCTGCAGATGGATCTTTATCAGTATGTTGCGGATCATTGTGCGGAGGATTCAGAGGAAACTCTTTTCCTGGGAGATGATTATTTCTGCGTCTGGGGCAGAGTGCTGACAGGAGAGGAACTTTTCTCCCTGGACGGAAGCAAGGAAGGCGTTCTTAGCTCTCTGACAAAGAAGACCCATTTCCTTCTGGTTGAAAACGAAACCTATGAGGCAAATAAATCCTACCTGGAGAGCCTGGGAAAAATCATTTATTCTAATGACAAGGGCTTTGTGATAGAATTAAACGATCAGGAGTAAAAGATGAAGCATACATTTGTTATTTGTGCATATCAGGAAAGTGAATATCTGGAGGCCTGCATCCGATCTCTGAAAAGACAGACCCGCCCTTCTGAAATACTGATGGTTACCTCAACAGAGAATGAGCATATCAGGACTTTGGCCGAAAAATACCGGATTCCTTTGACAATCAATCGGGGAGAGGGCGGTATTACCCAGGATTGGAATTTTGCCCTTGCCCAGGTCAAGACAGAATATGCAACGATTGCCCATCAGGATGATAAATATGAGCCGGCTTATACGGAAAAATTCCTTGCGAGAGCAGAGAAGGCTGGGCAGCCCCTGATTCTTTTTTCGGATTATTATGAGCTGAGGGGAAAAAGAAAGGTCTACAATTCCAAGCTTTTGAAGATTAAAAGGGCGATGCTTCAGCCCCTTCGGGTCAAAGGCGCCTCTTCCAGTATTTTTGTTCGGAGAAGGGTGCTTTCCCTGGGAGATGCCATTTGCTGTCCTTCGGTTATGTTCTGTCTGAAGAACTTGGAACAGCCCATTTTCCGGAACTATTACCGGAGCTGTGAGGACTGGGAAGCCTGGGAGAAGCTTTCCAAGGAGAAGGGTGACTTCCTTTATATCCCGGAACCCCTGATGTGTCATAGGATTCATGAGGATTCCGAGACTTCGAAGATCATCCAGGATGGAAAGAGAACAGAGGAAAATTATGAGATGTACTGCAAGTTCTGGCCTGCGCCTCTTGCAAAACTGATCAATCACTTTTATACGGATTCCGAGAAATCCAACAAGCTATAAGATATGAAAAATCTGATTATTATCCCGGCCTACAATGAAGCCGGAAATATCGAAAGGACAATTCAGGACATTAAGGAGCATGCGCCTTCCTTTGACTATATTATCGTCAATGACTGTTCCAAGGATGATACCCTTGAGATCTGCAGAAGAAATCATTTCAATTATCTGAATCTGCCGGTCAATCTTGGAATCGGAGGAGCCGTGCAGACAGGTTACCGCTATGCTTATTTTCATGGGTATGATACAGCGGTGCAGTTTGACGGAGATGGCCAGCATGATGCTTCCTATCTGGAATTCATGCTGAAGACCCTGACCGAAGAAAAGTGCAATATGGTGATCGGTTCCAGATTTATCGAAAAAGAGGGCTTTCAGTCCAACCGCCTTCGCAGGTTCGGAATCCGCTATTTTACCGGCCTGATCCGTTTTCTGACCGGTAAGGTGATCACAGATCCGACATCCGGACTTCGCATGTCAGACCGGAAGGTAATCTCCAAATACGCCTTTGACTATCCCAAGGATTATCCCGAGCCGGAGAGCGTTGTGACGATCATCATGGAAGGGGCAAATGTCAAAGAGGTTCCGGTGATCATGAGGGAAAGGTTGGAAGGTAAGTCCTCCATCAATGTCAAAGCCGGTGCTTATTATATGATAAAGGTTAGCTTTGCCATTATTCTGGCAAGACTGAAAGGATAGAAAAGACTGAAAGGGTAGAATATGTTATCGAATCAGCTTCGCATTATCATTATTGTGAGTATGCTGCTCGCATTAATCTATATCGTAGGCAATATCAGGCGGCAGAAGATCAATTTCCGCTACGGAATAGGCTGGATGGTAGTAGCCATTCTGATCATGCTGCTGGCGATCTGTCCCCAGATCCTGGATCTAATCTCCTATCTGCTGGGCATTGCCGTGCCGGTTAACATGCTCTTTTTCATGGGCTTTATTCTGGTCGTTATCGTGATCTTTTCCCTTTCCAAGTCGGTCAGTGATCTCTCGGAAAAGGTAAAGCAGCTATCCCAGGAACTGGCGATCGCAAAGAAAGACACATACGATAATTATCAAAGAAAAGAAGAACAGAAGAAAGATGAATAAGGTATCGGTTATCATCCCCGTCTATAACGGGGAAAAATATATCAGACAGGCGATCCGTTCCATTGAAAAGCAGAGTTATGACTGGATTGAGATCGTAGCGGTAAATGACGGATCAAAAGACAGATCCCTCCGCCTTCTTCAGGAGATGAAGGAGAACTTAAGGGAAGGGGTCAGCCTGGTCATTGTAGATCAGGAAAACGGCGGCATTTGCCGGGCCAGAAACAGCGGCCTGGATTACTGCAGCGGCGATTTTATCATGTTCATGGATCAGGACGATCTCATGAAGAAAAACTGTATCGAGCAGCTTGTCCTGAAACAACAGTTTGAGGATTCTGACATGGTGATCTCCGGTTATGATCTGATCGGAGAGGATAATCGTATTTTGGAAAAATGGACCTTAGATCCTTCACTTCCCTGGTGCAAATACAGGATTACGGCTCCCTGGTCCAGATTATACAGAAGAGATATCATAGAAGAAAATCATATCCGTTTTGCAATCACCAAGATCAGCGAGGATTTTTATTTTAATCTGGTCTATATGAGCTATTGCAGAAGGATCGATGTGATCGAATACCGGGGCTATGGCTGGAAATACCGGAAAAATTCCGAGTCCCATGCCAATATGAGCCGGATCGCGGAAGACCGCAATCCTTTGATCATGCTGACCCAGCTGATGAAGGATATGAAGCAGCCGAATCTTCTGGAAAAGGATCTGGTAGAATATGACATTTTGAAGCAGGTCGTCTGGTACATGCTTTATGTGGCAAAGGGTGCTTCTGCAGAGGACTTAAGCAAAATCTATCATGAGGCGATGGTTTGGCTGGAGACCTTTCTGCCCGGTTATAAGAAAAATAAAAAGATTTCACTCTTTCAGCCAAAGGGTGAGAGCTTTAAGGTTAGAGCGGTAATTTGTTCTTTCAAGCTGTTACACAAGCTGAATCTCTTTTTACCCTTCTTAAAGCTCTATTCGAAACTGTAAAGGAAAAAAGATGGATCAGGAAGAAATCAAAGTCAGTATCCTGCTGCTCACCTATAATTCTGATTGGGAGAGAGTAAAGTTAACCCTGCAGGGGATCTTATGGCAGGACTATAAGAACTATGAGATCATCGTTGCGGATGACGGCTCAAAGGACAATTTAAAAGAAAAGCTGCTTGCCTATTTTGCGGAAAAAAACTTCGAAAACTATCAGCTGGTTTTAAATGAAGAAAATCACGGAACGGTCAAAAATATTCTGTCCGGCTTGGAAAAGGCAAAGGGCCTTTATGTCAAACCGGTCGGCGCCGGAGATCTTTTCTATAATGCCCATTCCCTAGGCAGAGCCGTAGCCTTTATGGAAGAAAGCGGGGCAGAGGGCTGTGTCGGACTTCTGCGGGCCTTTGTAGAGGAAAAGGGCAGATACCGGGGTGTATACTATGAGTCTCCTTTTGATATTGAGGCCTATCGAAAGAAGGACGGAGAAAGGATTCGGAGAAATCTTTTGCTCTATTCCGATAATGTTAGCGGGGCAGGTATGTTCTGCAAAACCGCTTACTATAAGGAATATTTGGAGAAGATTCAGCCCTATGTCGTATACGAAGAGGACATCTTCCAAGTCATGGCAGCCTTAGACGGAAGAGAGTTTCAGCTTCTGGATGACTATTTTGTCTTATATGAATCCAATATCGGTGCATCCACTTCCAAGGATTCTCCCTTCCGGAAAAAGATCGCAGAGGATGTAGATTCCTTCTATCGTTTTATCATCAGGACTTATTCGGAGAATAAGTGGGTGGCAAAGCGGAAGAAGCTGATGAAATATTATAAGATCGATAATCTTTATCTTCGCACCCTCCTGCGTACCGTTGAGAATCCGGGACTGGTGCCTTATTTACTGAGTCATTATAAGCAGAAGGCAGCCCGGGCGACCCAGAAAAAAAATCCGGAGAAGGGATTTTTACAGGAAAAGAGTTTTATTAGAGAATTTCGGCATTCATAAGAGAGGTTAGGAATGGAAATAGTCAAATACAGATTTCAAAGGCATGGGGATGACCGGGGAATGCTGGTCGCTCTGGAAGAACTGAAAGATATTCCCTTTGAGATCAAGCGTGTTTACTATATGTACGATACGCTTGAGGGTGTGAGAAGAGGCTATCATGCCCATAAGGCTCTGCAGCAGATCCTGATCGCGATCCATGGTTCCTGTAAGATCCATCTGGACAACGGAAGTGAAACGGCAGAGGTTCTTCTGGATAAGCCCTATGAAGGCCTTTATATCAGTAACGACATGTGGAGAGAGATGTATGATTTCTCCGAGGATTGTGTTCTGATGGTACTGGCTTCCGAGTATTATGACGAGAAGGATTACATCAGAAATTACGAGGATTATATCAACTATATTTCAGAGGAGAAATAAGATGTTTGTACCATTTGCAGATTTCAGACCCATGCATGATGCACTTCGGCCTGAACTGGATCGTGCCTATCGGGAAGTGATGGACAGCAGCTATTTTATACAGGGAGAGCAGTGCAGACAGTTTGAAGAGGAGTTTGCCTCCTATTGCGAAGCAAAGTACTGTGTCGGAGTGGCTACAGGACTGGATGCCCTTTATCTGATTCTGAAAGCGATGGAGATCGGAGAAGGTGATGAGGTGATTGTGCCTTCCAATACCTATATCGCAACAGCTCTGGCTGTTTCCTATGCCGGAGCAAAGCCCGTCTTTGTGGAAGCGACGATCGAAAGCTATAATATCGATCCGGACAGGATCGAGGAGAAGATTACAGAGAAAACAAAGGCAATCATTGCGGTTCATCTGCAGGGAAGAGCGGCGGATATGGATCCGATCAGAGAAGTTGCAGATAAGTATGGGCTGAAGCTTTTGGAGGATGCGGCACAGGCACATGGAACAAGATACAAGGGCAGAAAGGTCGGCGGTCTTGGAGATGCAGCCGGATTCAGCTTTTATCCGGGTAAGAACCTGGGCGCTTTGGGTGACGGCGGCTGCGTTGTGACCAATGATAAAGAGCTGGCCGATAAGGTCAGAGCCCTTGGCAATTATGGATCTGATTACAAATATCATCATATTTATAAGGGAACAAACAGCAGATTGGATGAGATGCAGGCAGCTTTCCTTCGGGTGAAACTGCCCCATCTGGATGAGTGGAATGCTTACCGGCAGAAGGTAGCGAAAAGATATCTGTCTGAAATCAAAAATCCTCTGATCACCCTGCCCCTGCCTTCTGATGAAGCATTTGAACATATTTATCATGTTTTTGTGATCCGCTGTGAGAGAAGGGATGAGCTGGAGGCTTACTTAAATGAATGCGATATTCATACGGTAAAGCATTATCCGACTCCCATGCATCTGCAGCCGGCCTATCAGGAACTTGGTCTGCCAAAAGGCAGTCTGCCGATTGCTGAGGAGATCAGCAGCAGTGTGCTTAGTATTCCCATGTATTACGGAATCAGTGAGGAAGCGATCAGCTACGTGATCGAGAAGCTGAATACCTTTCGTTAACGCAGGTTAAAAAGGAGAATCTGGATGCAAAAGACCGGCCAGAGAGAGTCAAATATTGAATTACTGAGAATTTTGGCTATGGCCGGAATCATTATCCTTCATTTTAATAATCCGGATATGGGAGGCGGCTTTTCCTATGCAGCCTATGGAAGTATCAATTCCATCCTCCTGTATTTTCTGGAGATCATATTCATCTGCGGGGTGAATGTCTTCCTGATGATCACGGGTTATTTTATGGTAAAAAAAGAGGAGGTATTTCTCTATAAACCGGCCGGCCTGGTCCTTCAGGTAGTGATCTATGGAATCGGGATTTATCTGATGAAGCTGATCCTGACAGGGGAAGCCTTTTCTCTGGCTGACCTTGGTAATGCGGCCATACCGGATAATTATTTTGTGATCCTTTATGTGGTCTTATATCTGCTTTCTCCTTATGTAAATCATTTGACGAAAAGTCTGACAGAGGAATCCTATCGGAGATTACTGATTCTTCTGCTTGCTTTGTTTGCCTTTTATACGACCTTTATTAATATTACTCAGAATCTGAGCGGACGGGTCTTTTCCGGCATTTCTTCTGTCGGCATTGACGGAGACCAGAACGGCTACACCATCCTCCTTTTTCTGCTTTGCTATCTGATCGGCGGATATGAGAGCAGGAAGGATAAAGAAAAGAATAGGAAAAAAGACTTTTTCCTTCTTTTCACAGTCTGGATTTTGAATTTTGCCTGGATCTATATCGGACTGGGCTTAAAGCTTTCGGTTAGCACCCTGAATTATGATAATCCCCTGATTCTCCTGGAGGCCTATCTGACCTTCCGTCTTTTTAAGAATCTGGAGCTGAAAAAGAATCGTCTGATTAATGAGCTGGCAAAGGGAGCCTTTGGTGTTTATCTCCTCCATATGGCTTTTCTGATCTTTCTGAATGCAGAGACCTATGTGGAGAAGAATCCGATTCTGATGCTGCTCTATCTCTTTTTATCCTGTCTGGTCATCTATCTGATCTGCTATCTGGCAGACCGAATCTATCATTTGATCTATGACAGAAGCCTGGGACTGCTTTTGAGCCCCTTAAAGAAAGTGAAGATAAAAGTATGAAATTAAGAAGTCTGGAAGAAAAAGATGCAGAGAAGATGCTGGAATGGATGCATGATGAGGATGTGGTAAAACATCTTTCCAAGAATTTTTCTGCCATGAAGCTGGAGAACTGTCTTGCCTTCATTGCGAAGAGCAGGGAGGATCGGGAAAATCTGAATCTGGCGATCGTGAATGAGGAAGACGAATATATGGGAACCGTCAGCCTGAAGCATATCAGACCGGAGGATAAGAGCGCGGAATTTGCGATCACGATTCGGAAATGCGCGATGGGACTTGGTTATTCTGCTTTTGCCATAAAAGAGATCATTGAAATCGGCAGGGAAAAGGGGCTGACAAAGATTTACTGGTGTGTCTCAAAAGAAAATACGAGGGCAGTTAGTTTTTATGACAAGCTGCAGTACCGGAGAATCCCTTATGAGGAGCTGCAGGTGGAAAACGAATATTCCGAGGAAGAGCTGGCTGATTTTATCTGGTATCTGGCATAACAAAGAGGTGTAGGATGAAAGTAATGATGATGGTGACCTGGTTCACCGCAAGAGATGCAGAAGTACTGCTGGATGGTGTATTTCATTATGAGCAGTCCATGGCTTTGAAAAAATATGCGGATATGTGCCTCTATTATCCCTTTGATCAGAGCGAGGAAAAGGGACTGGTGAAGAGGGTAGAGAGAGATCTTTTGACCTACCGTTTTGCACCAAAGCATATGGATCGGGCCAGAAGATTTCCGGAGATCCTGAAAGGTTCTATCGAGGCAGTCAAAGACTATCAGCCGGATATCATCCATGCCCATGTGGCAGCAGGCGCCGGTGTGATTGCCGTTATTGTCGGCAAGCTGCTCCACATTCCGGTGATCGTGACAGAGCATAACCCGATCGAGCTTTCTCATTTTGATAAGAAGATCAACAGGATGCTGGTGGATTTTGTCTATCGAAGAAGCTATGCCAATATCTGTGTATCCCGGGATTCCAGAGACAGGCTTTCCAAGATCTTCCCGAAATGTGACTTTCATATTATCTATAACGGCATCGAGAATCCGGAGAGGATCGAGGCAGATGAAGAGCAGTATGCCGTAGAGGGAAGGGACAACTTTGCCATTGTCGCAGCCTTTTACAGTAAGGAGATCAAGGGCTACCAGTATCTGCTTCCGGCCATTGCAGCCTTGAAGAAAAAGGGCTATTCCCTGATGCTGCATATCTGCGGCGGAGGAGACTATCTGGACTATTATAAGCAGATGGCTGCAGATCTGGGGATAGAAGATTCCGTTACTTTTTACGGACAATGCCAGAGAGAGAAGGTTTACTCCATTGTCAGACAGATGGAGTTTACGGTTTCTGCAAGTATCTTCGAATGCTCCGGCGTTTCTGTTCAGGAAGCCATGCTTTTAGGAAAGCCCTTGGTGGTAACCAGATCAGGCGGAGCCAATTCCCTGACAACGGAAAAGACAGCGATCGTTGTAGACCGGGAAAGCACGGAGGCCTTGGAAAAGGGCATCGAGGAGATGCTGCTGGCGCAGAAGGAAGGCAGATTTGATGCCGGAGAGATTCGGGACTATGCCTATGGCCATTTCGAGATCGACGAGGTCAGCAAGCGTTATATGAAGCTCTATCGCAAATGCCTGAGCGGTAGATAAAAGACAGATACAGATGAGCAAATGAAAAAATTAAGTCTTTCCATTGTAGTCTACGAGGATTACAGTGATGCGGTAAATGCGATAGAATCAATTGAAAAATACACGCCTTCCAAGCTGGAAAAGGAAATCTTTCTGATCGATAACAGTGAGCAGGTCTCTTCAGAAGATGAAAAAAAATTCAGAAGCTTTCTGGCAGCCTATTCGGATGTGACCTACCATAAGACCGGCAAGAATATCGGCTTTGGAGCAGGACATAATTCCTGTATGGCAGAATATGATTCCGAATATCATGCCATAGTAAATCCTGACATTATCCTGAAGGAGGATGCTTTTTCTCCGATCCTGTCTTTTCTGGATGAGAATCCGGATATCGGCATGGCCATTCCCAGGGTTCTGGATGAAGAGGGAGAGCTGCAGAAGGTCTATCGCAGGGATGTGACCCTTTTGGATATGTTCATCCGCATGTTCTGCAAGGGGCATTTTCAGAAAAGGCAGGCCTATCACACCCTGCAGAATCAGGATTATGATTCTGTCTTTGATCTTCCCTTCGGTCAGGGAAGTTTCCTTGTGATCAGAACAAAGCTTTTTAAGGAAATTAAAGGCTTTGATGATCGCTTCTTCCTTTATATGGAGGATGCGGATCTTTGCAAGAGAGTTAGGCAGAAGGCACGGTTTGTTTATTTTCCGGGTGCAAGCGTGATCCATAAATGGGAGAAGGGCTCCCATAAAAACAAAAAGCTCTTTCGGATTCATGTGGAATCTATGATAAAATATTTCCGGAAATGGGGGATGTTTCAGTAATGATCTCAGTGGTTATGACAAGCTACAACGGTGAAAAATATATAGGAGAACAGATAGAATCTGTTCTCCTTAACTTGTCTATGGAAGATGAGCTCATTATATCCGATGACGGCTCTAAGGACGGAACGCTGGATCTGATCAAGGCCTACCAGGACAAGGATGAGAGAATTCATCTTTATGAAGGACCGCATAAGGGAATTAATGCAAATTTTGACTATGCCTTAAGACAGGCAAGGGGAGAGATCCTTTTTATCTGCGATCAGGATGATATCTGGGCGAAGGAGAAGAAAGAGGAAGTTTTAAAGGCTTTTTCCAAAGAAAAGTGTATGGCCGTGGTGCATGACTGTGATGTGATCGACGATCGGGAAAAGGTATGCATTGCTTCTTTTATGCAGCATAGAAATTCCGGCTCCGGTGCCTTGAAGAATATCACGAAGAATTCCTATATCGGCTGCTGCATGGCCTTTAAAAGGGAACTTCTGGATCTGGCGCTTCCGATTCCGGACAGGATCGAGATGTACGACCAGTGGATCGGGGTCTTAGCAGATCTTTATGGAGGCTCTTACTTCTTACAGAAAAAGCTGATTCATTACAGGAGACATGGAGAAAATGCTTCTTCCATGCAGCATTATCCCCTTCCTAAAATGATCAGAAACAGAGTGGTATTTATCCTAGAACTGATGAAACGCAGAAAAAGATGCAGGCAGGCTAAACCGAAGGAGGAAAGATGATGAGAATTCTGGCTGGGATTTCGGTTTATGAGGCAGACAGAGAAAAGATGCTTGAAAATGTGCTTGCCATCATTGGACAGACAGATGGTCTTCTTCTGGTGGATAACGGATCTTCTGATATTGAAGAACTGGAAAAATGGCTGACGGAGAAGCTGGCAGAAAGTGCTCCCCTTCTTTCAAAGCTCCACTGGCTGAAAAACGGCAAAAATCTGGGTCTGGCCAGGGCTTTAAACCAGATGTTTGAATATGCCAGGGCAAATGCTTATGACTGGGTGCTGACCCTGGATCAGGATTCTGTCTGCCCGCCGAACATGATCCGGGAATATAAAAAATACCAAAAGCTTCCCCGACTTGGAATCCTTAGTCCTCTTTTACTGGACAGAAATTATGATCAGGTGGCAGACCATCAGGGAGAAACGGAGCTTTTGACGGAATGCATTACATCCGGTGCTTTCAGTCCCGTAAAAGCTTGGGAGGATGCAGGCGGATTTTTCGATGCCCTCTTTATTGATTATGTAGATTATGACTTTTCGGCCAGACTGCGGGAAGCCGGCTATCGAATCTACCGGATTAATTCCGTTCATATGCTGCATGAGCTGGGCAGGGGAGAAAATCACAGCTTTTTTGGAAAGCAGATTACGGTTTTGAACCATGCCCCCCTGCGGCATTATTACATTATCCGTAACTGGATCTATTATATGGAAATGCATAAGGCTGTGATCAACTATCACTATGAAAAGAAAAAATATCTTTTCCATTATATAAAAACCCTCTTATATGAAGAAGAGAAGCTGGCCAAATGGAAGCAGATGAGAAAAGGCAGGGCAGATGCAAAAGCCCTGATCAAGGCTGCCAAAGGGAAAATAAAAAAGTAAGAAAAGAGCGGAAATATTGACACTTTAGTCTTTCTTGGGGTATAATCTTAAGTCGTTACAATCATTTTAAAGTAATTCCGGTCAGAAAAACGGAGTATGAAGAGTTATGGCAAAGAAAAGAAAAAGAAATCATTATCACGAAGATGAAAGATATTATGACGATAGGAGAAGTCATTCTTCCGGAAGTCATAGAAAAAGACGCAGGAAAAAGAGAAAAGTGATCATTCTGATCATTGAACTGATCATTTTCCTCCTGCTGGTTGGTGCCTTATATGTATGGGCAAAGTTAAACCTGATCAAGAGAGATACCAGTATCGACGTTGCAAATGTCGGTATCTCAGAAGAGGTTAAGAGCAACGAGACAACAAAGGGATATACCAATATCGCCCTCTTTGGTCTGGATAACAGATCAAACGGTAACCTGAGCAAGGGTCTGAGCGACGTTATCATGGTATGTTCTATCAATAATGATAACGGAGAGATTAAGCTTCTTTCTGTATTCCGAGATACCTATCTCGCGCAGGGATCAGATAACTCCACCTATGCAAAGGCAAACGCTGCTTATTCTACAGGCGGACCTGAGAAGGCGATCCACATGCTGAATACCAACCTTGATCTTGATATTACAGATTATGTAACAGTTGACTTCTATGCTGTTACAGAGGCAGTAGATCTGGTTGGCGGTGTAGAGGTTGATGTAACCGAGGATGAAGTAGATTATGTAAATGGTTATGCAGAGTCCGTAGCAGAGGTTACAGGTAAGGAACTGAATTACATTACCGGCCCGGGACTGCAGACCCTTGACGGTGTACAGGCAACTGCTTACTGCCGTATCCGTTATACTTCCGGTGGAGATTTCACAAGAGCACAGAGACAGAGAACCGTGCTTTCCCAGATCTTCAAGAAGGCGAAGAAGCTGAATGCAGTAGAGCTGAATAATTTCGTTGATACGATCCTTCCGGATATTCAGACCTCTATGACAAACACAGAGATCCTTTCCTTTGCAACAAAGGCAAGTACCTATAAGCTGGCTGATTCAACGGGATTCCCCTTCGATGTTTATGCGACAGACGTTAGCGAGAAGGGTTCCGTAGATGTACCTTGTACCCTGTCCAGCAATGTAACCAAGATGTATGAGTTCCTTTACGGACAGACAGATTATGTACCGTCCAGCACCGTTCAGTCCATCAGTGATCACATTGTAAATGAGACCGGTTATACAGAAGACAGTGCGGCGGACTATGGCATTAAGGATGACGGTCTCTCTGAGACTGGCACAACAAGTACCAGTGACAGCGACTCATCAAGCCAGACATCAGAATAAAAGAAAAAGTGAAGGGACAGCATAGATTCTATGCTGTCCCGGACTAGTGAGGAAGATAGGAGAGTAAGACAGATGATGAACCTGAAGAAAAAGGCAGCTCTTGCCGGTGCTGTTCTTTTATTATCCCTCAGCATGGCAACATCAGTATTTGCGGAAACAGGTACTGTTACGGCAAATGTGAAGTTAAGAAGTGCACCAAGTACAGATGCTGAGCTGGTAAGCGGTGTTGACAGCGGATCTACGGTAGAGATTACCGGAGAAGAAAATGGCTGGTATAAGGTTACCGTAAACGGCATGGCAGGTTATATCAGTTCTGAATATGTTACCAAGGGAGCTGCAAGCACAAGTCAGACGACTTCAACAGAAGCTACTGAGACAAGCGCAGCAGAGAGTACTGCTGCAACAGGCAGCGAGTCTGACGCGACTGTAACCGTAAATGGCAATAATTATCAGATCTCCCAGAATTTCCTTGAAACCTCAATTCCTTCCGGCTTTTCAAGCGGAACGGTAACGATCAACGGAGTAGGTTATAAGGGTGCTGTTTCAGAGGCCATGGGTATTTCCCTGGTATATCTCTACAATGACAGCGATGAGGGCTTCTTTGTATATGAGGAAGCAACTTCTTCCTTTAAGAAGTTTGTTAAGGTTGGATCTGACAGCAGCTTTATCATTCTGAATTCTCTCCCGGATGGATTTGAAGCTCCGAGCGGATACAGCAGTACAGCTCTTTCCAATGATCCTTCCGGAACGATCAGCGGACTGGTGAAGGATGATGCGGATGCATCTGATCTTTACTATGTTTATGCAACCAACAATGAAGGCAATACAGGCTGGTATATCTATGATTCCCAGCTGGGATCTTACATCAGAGCTTCCCAGCCCCAGGCAGCTGCAACGGCAACAACAGGCAGTGAGACGGATGATCTTGCAGCAGTATCCTCCGATGCATCAGGATCTTCCGATGATCGGATTCAGACCTATACCCACCTGCTTGCTATTTTGATCGGTGCGATCGTTCTTCTTCTGATCATTATCGTGAACCTTCTCTTATGGTACAGAAGAGGCTACAAGGAAGAACTGCAGGATTTGGAAGAGGATGGCTACTTTGATCAGAAGCCAGGCAGAAGAAGTAGATCCTATGAAGAAGAATACGATGACTTCGATGAGGATGAAGAGGAAGAGGACGAAGACGAGGAGGAAGAGGATGACTTCGAGGAAGAAGAAGTAGAACTTCCGCCGAGAAGAAAGTCAGAGTCCAGACCTCGCAGCAAAGCTCAGTCAAAATCAGAGCCAAAAGCACAGGCAAAAGCGCAGCCGAAGAAGTCCGCTCCGAAGAAAAAGGAGAGCAAGGCAGAGCTTTTAGAGCATGATGATGATCTGGATATGGATTTCCTTGATCTGAACGATCTTTAAAAATAATTGCAGGATTAGAATGCGTTAGAGCCGGCGTCTACTGACGCCGGCTCTTTTTCATCGTATAGGAAACTTCGTTCCCTATACGATAAAAAAGCACAGAGATGCGCAGCTCGCATATTTATTGGTATTTACATATGGATAATAAGAGAGTCATATCAAACTTCATATGGAGATTTGCGGAAAGAACAGGAGCCCAGCTGGTTTCTTTTATTGTTTCCATCGTACTAGCAAGGATCCTGGATCCGGAAGTATTCGGAACGGTTGCCCTGATGGTGGTATTTACGACCATTTTAAATGTATTCGTAGACAGCGGTCTGGGAAATGCCCTGATCCAGAAAAAGGATGCCGATCAGCTTGATTTTTCGACGGTATTCTATACCAATATCACCTTCTGTACGGTTCTTTATATCGGCATGTTTTTTGCTGCTCCCTATATTGCAGCCTTTTATGACGATCTCTCGATGACAGCGATGATCCGGGTTCTCTGCCTGACGGTTCTGATCTCCGGAGTCAAGAATGTGCAGATGGCATATGTTTCCAAGCATATGATCTTCAAGAAATTCTTTTTCTCCACCCTGGGCGGAACCATCGGAGCGGCAGTTGTCGGCATTGCCATGGCTTTAAGCGGCTTCGGAGCCTGGGCAATCATTGCCCAGCAGGTTTTTAATACGGCTGTGGATACCGCTATTTTATGGATCACCGTAAAGTGGAGACCAAGCAGGGAGTTTTCCCTGGAACGATTGAAGGGCTTATTTTCCTTCGGCTGGAAGCTTTTGGTTTCCGCCCTGATCGATACGGTATATAATAACCTAAGGCAGCTGATCATCGGCAAATTTTACCAGAAGGATGATCTTGCTTTCTATAATCAGGGAGAAAAGTTCCCCAATGTAATTGTGACCAATATCAATAATTCCATTGATAGTGTTCTGCTTCCTGTTATGTCCAAGGAACAGGATGATATTCAGGCGGTAAAGAGGATGGCAAGGCGGTCGATCAAGACCTCAACCTATGTTATGGCACCGCTTATGATCGGCCTTTTTGTAACCGCACCGAATATCGTAGAGCTGGTTCTGACCGAAAAATGGATGGGCTGTGTCTTCTTCCTGAGAGCCTTCTGCATTTCCTATATGCTCTATCCGATTCATACAGCGAATCTGAATGCGATCAAGGCAATCGGAAGAAGTGATATTTTCCTTAAGCTGGAGATCATAAAGAAAATCGTTGGCCTGACGGTGCTTTTCATTTCCATGTTTTTTGGCGTGAAGGCCATGGTACTGAGTCAGCTGGCAGTTTCCTTCTTCAGTATGGCAGTCAATGCCTGGCCGAACAGAAGGCTGCTCCAGTATTATTACAGAGAACAGCTACTGGATATTGTTGCAAATATGCTCTGTGCCATCGTGATGGGAGTCGCCGTTGCTTTGCTGGATCTGCTTCCCATCTACTATGTGCTCAGACTGATCCTGCAGATCCTTGTAGGAGCTTTGCTTTATATCGGATTATCTTATTTCACTAAAAACGAAACCTTTTCCTATCTTATGGATATTGTAAGAAAAAGAGGAAATAAAGAACTTGCCTGACCCGAAGGAGAAAATGATATGGGAAAAGAAGAAAAGAAAAAAGTAAATATGCCGCAGTTCCCAACCAACAATGCGGATTTTAGTAAATTACCCCAGATCCTGGTTACCAGATCCTCCATGCCTTCTTTTGAAGAATATGTAGAAGAGATCAAGGATATCTGGGATTCCCACTGGCTGACCAATATGGGGCCGAAGCATCAGAAGCTGCAGAAAGAACTGAAGGACTATCTGGATGTAGATAATATCGATCTTCTGACCAACGGACATATGGCCTTGGAATTATCCCTCCAGGCCCTGAATCTGCAGGGAGAGGTGATCACAACACCCTTCACCTTTGCATCTACCACGCATGCAATTGTCAGAAATGGCTTAACACCGGTATTCTGCGATGTAAAAGAGGATGATTTTACCATTGATACGGAAAAAATCGAGGATCTGATCACAGACAGAACAACTGCCATTATGCCGATTCATGTTTACGGAAATATCTGTAATATTGAAGAAATAGACCGTATCGCAAAGAAGTATGATCTGAAGGTCATTTATGATGCGGCTCATACCTTTGGAGAAAGTTATAAAGGAAGAGGCATCGGATCCTATGGAGATGTTTCCTGCTTCAGCTTCCATGCAACCAAGGTATTTAACACGATCGAGGGCGGCGCAGTCTGCTTTAGGGATTCCGAGTTTGGCTATACCATTGCCCGTTTGAAGAACTTTGGTATCCGCGGACCGGAGATCGTGGATGGTATCGGAGCCAATGCCAAGATGAATGAATTCTGTGCGGCTATGGGTATCTGCAATATCAGACATGTGGATGAAGAGATTGAGAAGAGAAGAGTTGTAGTAGAACGCTACAAGGAGAGACTCACCGGTGTGACGGGAATCCAGCTGAATCCGGAGCAGAATGATGTCAAATCCAACTATGCTTATTTCCCTGTTATCTTCAGGGAGAAGGAATTCGGCGCCAGCAGAAATGAGGTCTTTGCTGCTCTGGCACAGAATAAGATCGCTGCCCGTAAATATTTTTATCCGATTACAAATACCTTTGATTGCTTCCACGGCAGATATGATGTGGAACTCACGCCGGTTGCCCTGCATCTGAGCAGAAGAGTACTGACTCTGCCACTGTATGCGGATCTTCCGCTGGCGGATGTGGACAGGATCTGCGATATTATTCTGAGTTGTAAGAGATAAGGCAGGACTTGGATATACAGAGGAGAGAAGGTGTGCGAGTCGATAAGCAGATCCTCTAATGCATGCTCGGAGTGCTGCGATAGGATTTGAAATAATTTCTTAAATAGAATAAGGATAACGTAAAAGGCTGAGAATGATTCTGGGCAGAACTTCTCAGCCTTTTTGTTTGATTTTTATTAACACATTTTGTACGACAACTCCGCCTTACTTCGTCAGAAGCAGCATAATCTCATTACTGCGCTTTACAAACTCCGTCATATCTTCCGGAGACAGGGGCTGGTTGCTGATCTTGGCCAGATCATAGATCTGCTTGCAGAAGAGGGATGCTTTGTCATCCTCTTTATGAGCAAGGAGATAAGAAACCAGATCATTGTTCAGGTTCAGGGTAAGGGTTTCTTCTCCCTTGAAGAGATCGGAAGTATCTCCGTACACATTATACATTTTCATCATATCAGCCATTCTGCGGCTTTCTTCTGAAATAGTCAGAACAGAAGCAAGGCTTGCATCTTTGAGCTTTTCTGTCTTGATGGTCAGATTATCTTTCTGAAGGGCATTTTTGAAAAGCTCATTCAGAGAATCGAAAGCTTCCTTCAGTTCTTCTTCCGTAGTTTCTTCCTTCAGAGAGTCTGTCAGGTCAGCATCGATTCTGACGAAGCGGTAGTGCTCGTTTCTTGCCTCCAGCTGGGTGATGAAAGAGGTATCGATCTGATGAGTCAGAACAACGGCATTCATATCGTGTTCCTTGAACATCTGGATATACTGACCCTGCTGAACCGGATCTGTTACATAGTAAACCGTATCCTTTTTCTCTTCTGCAGGAGTTTCTGCTTCAGCATTTTCAGCTTTGGCTTCTTCTGTATTTGCCTCTGCTTCAGCGTCTTCCTTTGCATCCTCTGCCTTTTCTACCGGCTTCAGTAATTCCGGAAGGGTCTGGTATTTGTCATAAATATCTTTGAAGAGGATATAGTCATTCATCTTGTCACAGAATTTACTGTCTTTCAGGCAGCCGTATTTGATGAAGGGGCTGATATCATCCCAGTATTTTTCATAATTTTCTTTATCTGTCTTGCACATGCCACTTAATTTATCGGCAACCTTCTTCGTGATGTACTCGGAAATCTTGCTTACAAAGCCATCATTCTGCAGGGCGGATCTGGAAACGTTCAGGGGCAGATCCGGACAATCAATGACACCCTTGAGCAGCATCAGAAATTCCGGAATGACTTCTTTGATATTGTCAGCGATGAAGACCTGGTTATTGTAAAGTTTGATGACACCCTCGGCTGATTCGTATTCCAGGTTGATCTTCGGGAAATAGAGGATACCTTTGAGGTTGAAAGGATAGTCCATGTTCAGATGGATCCAGAATAAGGGCTCCTTATAATCATGGAAGGTGGTACGATAAAACTTCTTATAATCCTCATCCGTGCATTCGCTCGGAGACTTGGTCCAAAGGGGATGGGTGTCATTTAAGGCAAGAGGACGTTTTAAGATTTTTGCCTTTTCCTGACGGGGAGAGATCTCTACGGTTTCTTTTGTGCCGTCTTCCTTTTCTTTTTCTTCTGTTTTAGCCTCTTCGACAAATTCCTCGATAACAGTATCCTTATCCGTTACTTCTGATTTGAGGACTGTTTCGTAAGCTGCCTCTGCATTTTCATTCTCGAGATAGATGGGAGTCGGCATGAAGGAGCAGTATTTTTCAATTACTTCACGGACACGGAATTCGTTGGCAAATTCCAGGCAGTCTTCATTCAGGAAAAGGGTGATGGTTGTTCCGATAGAATCCTTGTCGCCTGCAGACATTTCGAATTCGGTACCGCCGTCACATTCCCAGTGAACAGCCTCTGCGCCATCCTGCCAGGAAAGGGTATCGATATGAACCTCATCTGCAACCATAAAGGCAGAATAGAAGCCGAGACCGAAGTGACCGATGATCTGGTCGCCATCCTCGGAGCCCTGATATTTTTCCAGGAAATCAGTTGCGCCGGAAAAAGCGATCTGGTTAATGTATTCCTCTACCTCATCTGCAGTCATACCGAGACCGTTATCCATGATCTTCAGGGTCTTTTCTTTCGGATTAACCTTGACCTGGATTTTGGCTTCATAGTCATCCGGAAGACTGTAGTTGCCCATAACATCAAGCTTTTTCAGCTTTGTGATCGCATCGCAGCCATTGGAGATCAGCTCACGAAGAAAGATATCATGATCGCTGTACATCCACTTCTTGATAATGGGAAAAATATTTTCGCTGTTAATTGATAAATTACCGTGTTTTTCTGTCATATTATTGCATCTCCTATTTTAAACGATTAAACTAATGAATGATCTGTTTCTAACTCATAGATTGAATCATAATACCCTAATATCGAAAAGTCAACGAAAATTTAGCACTCGATAAAAATGAGTGCTAACAAACAAGAAGAAGATAAACTTTTGCCGGAGAATTCAGATGAGAAAGAAATAGAAATGATTAAAATTTGAAATTAAAGAAGCGCAGTGATGCGCAGCTCGCGGAGCTGAAATTAATGCTTCGCATTCCGCTCGCGCGCGGGCGTATGC
>CAVHNP010000002.1:0-68216 GCA_963637505.1 Prevotella sp. CAG:279 | reverse complement strand
AGACGGTAGCGAGGCTTCCGTAGGGAGCTGCAGGCTGGCAGCGCAGACGAGAGCACTGTGCCCAAGGGGCCGAAGGGCTTTAGCCCTGAGTGAGCGCGGAGCGCGAGTTTTGCGGTAGTCTGCGCGAAAAAGCCTACTGAACCAATCGGGTTCAGTAGGCTTTTTCTGAAGCGTCTTATATCAATCATTTTGCAGCGGCTCCCCACAAGCCTTAGCAAAGCAGATATCTTTTGAATTACATTCTCTCGTGTGCGTTTCTTGCGATTACATCGAGCTGCTGCTCACGAGTCAGGTCGATAAACTTAACTGCATAACCGGATACACGGATGGTGAAGTTTGCATATTCTTCTTTCTCCGGATGTTCCATTGCATCTTTGAGCTTATCTACTCCGAATACGTTTACGTTGAGGTGATGCGCACCCTTTGTGAAGTATCCGTCCATCACACGAACCAGTGTTTCCTTACGCTCGTCCTCTGTATGGCCAAGTGTGTTCGGGCTAATGGTCTGTGTGTTTGAAATTCCGTCAAGAGCATACTCATACGGCAGCTTTGCTACGGAATTCAGGGAAGCGAGAAGGCCGTTCTGCTCTGCGCCGTATGCAGGGTTTGCACCCGGTGCAAAAGGTGTGAAGGCTTTTCTTCCATCCGGAAGTGCGCCTGTTGCCTTTCCATATACTACGTTGGAAGTAATGGTCAGGATAGAAGTGGTCGGCTCGGAATTACGATAGGTATGATGCTTTTCAATCTTCTTCATGAAGGTCTTGAGCAGCCATACAGCGATCTCATCTGCTCTCGGATCGTCATTTCCGTATTTCGGGAAGTCTCCCTCGATCTTATAGTCAACTACCAGTCCGCTTTCATCACGTACGGTCTTTACCTTTGCGTACTTGATCGCGCTAAGGGAATCTACTACGTGTGAGAAGCCTGCGATACCGGTTGCAAAAGTACGACGTACATTGGTATCGATCAGAGCCATCTCAGCAGCTTCATAGTAGTATTTGTCATGCATATACTGAATCAGGTTCAGGATATTTACATAAAGGCCTGCAAGCCAGTCCATCATGAGGTCGTATTTATGCATTACCTCATCATAATCAAGGTATTCTGAAGTGATCGGTGCATATTCCGGACCTACCTGCATATGGCTTCCGTCTGCCTTGTTGGTGAATTTCTCATCCTTACCGCCGTTGATCGCATAGAGAAGGCATTTTGCCAGGTTTGCACGGGCTCCGAAGAACTGCATTTCCTTACCTGTCTGGGTTGCGGATACGCAGCAGCAGATGCTGTAGTCATCGCCCCATACCGGCTTCATAACATCATCATTCTCATACTGGATGGAAGATGTTGTGATGGAAATCTTAGCAGCGTATTTCTTGAAGTTCTCCGGCAGGCTCTTTGTATAAAGAACAGTCAGGTTCGGCTCCGGTGCCGGTCCCATGTTCTCAAGGGTATGCAGGAAACGGTAGTCATTCTTTGTTACCATGTGACGGCCGTCCATGCCTGTTCCGCCGACTTCCAGGGTTGCCCATACCGGATCTCCGGAGAAGAGCTCATTGTAGGAAGGAATTCTTGCGAATTTGACCATTCTGAACTTCATGGTCAGATGGTCGATCAGCTCCTGTGCCTCTGACTCTGTCAGGCTTCCGTTATCCAGATCTCTCTGAATATAAATATCAAGGAAGGTTGAGATACGGCCAACGCTCATTGCAGCACCGTTCTGTGTCTTGATGGCTGCAAGATAACCAAAGTAGAGCCACTGTACCGCTTCTCTTGCATTCTTAGCCGGACCGGAAATGTCATAACCGTAGATCTGAGCCATTTCCTTCATCTGACGAAGGGCTCTCATCTGCTCTGCGATCTCTTCTCTTAAACGGATGACATCATCTGTCATGGTTCCGTCACCGCAATAGTCTAAGTCATGCTTCTTCTCTGCGATCAGGAAATCAATACCGTAAAGGGCTACTCTTCTGTAATCGCCTACGATACGACCTCTTCCATAGGTATCCGGAAGTCCGGTTACGATATGGCTGTGTCTTGCATTTTTCATTTCCTGGGTGTAAGCATCAAATACAGCCTGGTTATGTGTCTTGTGATAATCTGTAAAGATCTTATGGAATTTCGGATTTACCTTATAGCCATAGTTCTCTGCAGCCTGCTCTGCCATCTTAATACCACCGTAAGGCATAAATGCTCTCTTCAGCGGCTTATCTGTCTGAAGACCTACAACGGTTTCCAGGTCTTTCATGCTTTCATCAATATATCCCGGGCCATAAGCAGTCAGACTGGAAACGATCTCTGTCTCGCATTCCATGATGCCGCCCTTTGCTCTTTCTTCCTTCTGCAGTTCCTGCAGCTTGCCCCAAAGCTTGTCTGTTGCCTCTGTCGGTCCTACCAAGAAGCTCTCATCTCCGTCATAGGGAGTGTAGTTGTTCTGAATAAAATCTCTAACATTCACTTCATCGAGCCATTTCTCGCCCTTAAAGCCTTTCCATGCCTCTTTAAACTGCTCGTTCATCTTTGTCTCCTTCTCATTTTTACTTCTTACTGAATGTTATTTATGCTTTGATCCAGGATCCTCTGTGCATGCTCTGTGCGTTCCGCTGCCGGCGGCTTCACGCCCTGAAGCTGATAGGGGATTCCCAGTTCTTCCCATTTATAAATGCCCATTTCATGATAGGGCAAAACCTCGATCTTCCTGACATTGGACAGGCTCTTGATAAATTCTGCCGTCCTCTCCAGATATTCATCTTTATCCGTAATGCCGGGAACAAGGACATGTCTGATCCAGATCGGCTTTCCGATCTCTGAGAGATAACGGAAGCAATCCAGGATATTGTCATTCGGCTGTCCGGTCAGTTTCTTATGCTCTGCCGGATCAATATGCTTGATATCAAGCAAAAGCAGGTCTGTTACCTCCATGAGAGCCTCGAACTTGGAAAAGAAAGGCTCTTCTCTTGTGAAGGGCTGGCCACAGGTATCAAGGCAGGTATTTATGCCTCTCTCCTTTGCTCCCCGAAAAAGCTCCAGCAAAAAATCGATCTGCAGAAGAGGCTCTCCTCCGCTGACGGTAATGCCACCCTCGGGACCCCAGTAGTCTCTGTAGCGCTCTGCCATATCCAGCAGTTCTTCTGCTGTTCTAAGATCCTCTGAGTGTGGATCCCAGGTGTCAACATTGTGGCAGTACTTGCAGCGCATCTGACAGCCTTTTAAAAAGATCACAAAGCGAATTCCGGGACCGTCAACAGATCCGAATGTTTCGATTGAATGAATTCTCCCCTTCTCCATGTGATCTCCATTTTCCTTTAATTCGTTTCATCGCACCGCTTACGTGGCACGATACATGCCTTCAGCCAGGCGCACGGGATAATCAGGTTTTCCCGCGGCCGGACAGAGGCAAGTTAAGGGTAACAAGAAAAAAAACGATGCAAGGATCTCTTCCTTGCACCGTCATAATATTATAGTAAGCATATCCTTACTTTGATTTAAATCAAGTTGCTGTTATTTTTTTATCAGACTAGAAAAAAATCTTTCTTTTTCTTTACTCTTCTTCTGCCAATCCGTCAAAGACGTCCTGGAGTCCGGGCAGATCTACCAGCTTCAAGCCGCTTTTTCCGACCCTTTCCACGCAGCCTCTCGCCTCCAGCTCCTTGATCTTTCGGCTGACCGTTTCAGGTCTTAAATGAATGCTGGCTGCAATGTCATCCAAATGCAGGGTGATCAGATCCTGAGAAGTATAGCGGTTCCGGTAGAGCAGAAAGCCTGCTAGCTTGGCCACCGGATCCGTGGTAGACAAGACCTTATTTCTCTCATTTGCATCATGCAGCTTCTTACTTAAGAGGTTGATCGTCATCATGGCGATCGCCGGATCCTTGATGATATTTTCCATGTGTTCTCTTTTGATCCAGCAGTATTCCACCTCTGTAACACAGATCGCAGAATAGGGATAAGCGCTGTTTCCCATAAAAATGCCTTCCCAGATCATATCCGAATCCACAAAGATGCCGATGATCCTCTCTCTGCCTTCATTATCACTGGTACTCAGCTTCACCTTTCCTTTTCGGATAAAGTAAACGCCTTCCACGGGATCGTTCTCCTGAAAGATCACTTCTCCTCTTTTTCTTTCTCCGAAAATGGACTGCTGCATGACCTTCTGCTTCTGTTCCTTGCTCAGTCCGGAAAAGAAGAGAATATCCTCCTGAAAGGCCTGCCTTTCCCTATTTCTTCTGATCGCGTCTCTTATCTCCTTGTTCTGCATTGTTACCCCCGACTTTTGCTTCCTCGTCATTTTTTTAACGCATTATAATGATAGTATAGCAAATCGGTAGGATTTTAACCAGAGAACAAAAAACAAAGCTTGCATCAGGTAATACTACTTTGGAATGAAGAATCCCCCAAAATGATTTGCAAGTCCTTTTTTCTCCCTCTAAAATAAAAGCGATAACTGAGTCAAACTTGGTAATAAAACGAAAAGAAAGGGGAAAAGACCGGCTCCTAAGAGTCCGGCCTCAGACAAAATAATGAGTCAAAACTATTCAAATGTACTGTCCCCCCTGGTAGTCCGCGGAAAGGTTCTGAAGAACCGTCTTGAGATCTCCAACTCTCTTCCGCACTTCCTGCAGGGCAATGAGCCCTTCCCGGCAGACAGTGTCATTACCCACTATGCAAACAAGGCAAAATCCGGTGCAGCGATCGTCACATGCATGGGTATCAATAACTTTTCCCGTGATATGACCGTTCCTATGGAAGCTGACTTCACGCATTTTCCGGATTATGACCTCTACAATCCGGCCTGTCAGAACTATCTGATGCAGCTGGCAGACGCCATCCATTATCACGGCGCTCTTGCCTGCATGGGCATCTTTGTCGGACCGCCTTCAGGCTATCCGCTTCAGAAGCCGGACGGCAGCCTCGAGATCCTTCGCATCAGCGACATTGCGCATTCCAAACCCATGAGCGAGCAGGCTGTTGATCCTTACACGATCTCCGATCGTATGACAGCAGATTCCATGGCTGCGGTTCTGAACACAACAGAAGAGCATATGAAATTCATCTGCGATTCTCTTGCCCAGCAGACCCGTATCCTGAAATTCCTTGACTTTGATATGGTTTCCATCCACCTTTGCTATCGCGGTCAGCTTCCGACCCAGTTCCTGAGTCCTTTGACCAACTTAAGACAAGATGAGTACGGCGGAAGCCTCGAGAACAGAGCCCGCTTCCCGCTTGAAACCCTGAAGGCCGTCCGCGAGGCAGCCGGCAAAGATATGCTGGTTGAGATCCTTTTCTCCGGAGAAGAACCGGAAGGCGGCTATAGCTTAGAAGAAGGCATCGAATTCCTGAAAATGGCAGATCCCTATGTTGATATTGTTCAGATGCGTGCTGGTGTTGCAGATCCGAACCATCCGATTCCTTTCGAACTGCAGCATACACCTTTCCTGAAATATGCGGAAGCAGCCAAGAAGGCCGGCCTGAATATGAAGATCGGCTGCGTCGGCGGCATGCACTATTTTGATGAGATTGAAGAGGCAGTCCGTGACGGCAAAGTGGATATCGTATCCGCAGCCCGTGCCTGGATCTCCAATCCGGATTATGGCAAGCTCCTGCAGGAAGGCAGAGCAGATGACCTTGTTCCCTGCCTGAGATGTAACAAATGCCATGGCCGCGGTCCGCATGATACCTTTGTCTCTGTCTGCTCCGTGAACCCTCTGATCGGTATCGAGCACCGGGTAGACAAACTGGTTTCCGATCCCCTTCCCAGCATGAAGATTGCCGTGATCGGCGGCGGTCCCGCAGGTATGAAGGCAGCAATGGATCTTTGTGACAGAGGCCACAAGGTAACCATTTACGAGGCCGGAAAGGAAATGGGCGGTGCCATTATCCATGCAAACTATGTACCTTTCAAATGGACCCTGAATGATTTCCGCAAATATCTGATTCATCAGGTAGAAAAGAGGGATATCGAAGTTAAACTTGAAACCAAGGCTACACCGGAAATGATCAAGGAAGCCGGCTATGATATGGTCATTGCCGCTGTCGGTGCAGAGCCGGCGAAGCCGCCAATTCCGGGACTTGCCGAGGCAGATGCCCTTGTCGCAACAGAATCCATGATCCATCCGGAGAAGGTCGGCCAGAAGGTCGTTCTGATCGGAGGCGGTGAGGTTGGTGTAGAAGCCGGTATGAACCTGGCCATGAAGGGGCATGATGTTACTGTCATCGAGATGACAGAAAGACTGGCACCGGAATCCACAGCCATCCATTATTACTCCATGTTTGAAGAAGCCTGGGAAGCCCTTCCCTCCTTCCACTCTGTTGTAAATGCCAGAGTAACGCATGTTGACAAGAATGCCGTTACCTACCAGGACAAGGATGGCAATGAGCATACCCTTTCCTGTGATACGGTTGTGATTTCCCTCGGTATGAAGGCAAAGACCGAAGAGGCCCTTTCCTTCTATGGTTCTGCCGACAGATTTGCTCTGATCGGAGATGCCAAGAAGCCGGCTACCATTCAGCAGGCGATGCGTCAGGCTTATGCGATTTCGCACAGTGTATAATTAAACTTTTCTCCACATATGATAAGCGCAGTCAGCTCCCTTTGACTGCGCTTTTTGCTTGCGTTTCAAATCCCAACTGTAATTAGGCCTATCAGACAAAACGTGTTGCTAGCCAAATCCAAAAGGCCGAGATGTTCTGCTTAGGATCAAAAGCCGTTGAAAAACCCCAGTGCTTAGCAAGAGGTGCATGCTACATGCGCCTCGAGCTTAGCATCTGCTGGGTTTTTCCCCGAGCGAGAGCGTGCTTTTGATCCAGCAGAATCATTCTCGGCCCTTGGTTGCAAGTTATGAAACACAGATTCTCTTAATGGAGCAGCTTACCCTTAATTCCAGCCCCGGTTCTCCGGCTTCAGCATATCCGCCGCCGAATAGATCAGGGCATTGCAGCAGGCTGCGGCAACCGTGCTGCCGCCCTTTCTTCCCCTGGCCATAATGCAGGGAATCTCCTTCTCCCGGCATAGGGCAAAGATCTCTTCCTTCGCTTCCACAACATTCACGAAGCCGACCGGGACCGCGATCACAAGAGCCGGTCGCAGGCCCTTTTCTATCAGGGCGCAGAGTTCAAAGAGGGCTGTCGGGGCATTTCCGATGGCAAAAAGGGCACCCGGATGCTCCTTTGCCGCCTTCCGCATGGAGATGACTGCCCGGGTCAGTCCCTCTTTTTTTGCAAGCTCTGCTACCTCTGGGTCTGCCATATAGCAGTCCACCCCGCTGCCGAGCTTTTCTAAGGCGATCTTGCTGATCCCTGCCTTTGCCATATTGGTGTCACTTATGACCGACCGGCCTTTTGCCAAGGCTTCGATTCCTTTTTTACAGGCATGCTCTGTAAAAAGGAGGTTTTTGGCATAGTCAAAATCAGCCGTTGTATGGATTACCCTCTTTACCAGGGGGAGAGCTTCCTCTTCGATCGAAAGCTTCAGTTCTGCCAGCTCTTCTCCAATGATCTGCATGCTGGTCCGCTCAATATCACTGGGTCTTATGTGTTCTGCCATTTTCTCTCCTTTCCGCAAAGTCTGTCATTGCCTCATAGATCTTTTCTAAATCCAGACTTCTGCGAAGCTCTGCTGCCAGAAGGTCTATCTGTTCCTCCTGAAATTCCTTATGACTCTGCAGGCGATATTCTTTTGCCGAAATTCCTTTTCTCTCCAGGAGCAGTTCTGCCAGCCTGGCTGTCAGATAGCCGGAATCAAAGAGACCATGCAGATAGGTGCCGCAGCAGTTATCACGAATCACGCCATCCCTGTGTCCGTCCTCGAAAATGCAAAAATCCTCTGCCTCTTCTGTCTTTTCCGTCTGTCCCATATGGATCTCATAGCCGTTCAGCTCTACCCCCGAGAAGATTCCGCAGGCCTTCGCCTTCTCCCTGCTTCTTACCTTTTCTTTGGTGAAGATCGTTCGGATCGGTAAAAGCCCCATTCCCTTCATTTGGCCGCCATGCTCAACACAATCGGGATCCAGAAGCTCTTCTCCCATCATCTGATAGCCGCCGCAGATACCAAGTACCGGCTTTCCTTCTGCCGCCAGCTGGCGGATCCTCATTTCCAGACCGCTCTGTCTGAGCCATTCCAGATCTCCCATGGTATTCTTTGTTCCCGGAAGAATGATCAGATCCGGCTCCTGCAGTTCCTGCAGATGACTCACGTAGCGGATGCCCAAGAGGGGATGTGCCTCCAAAGGAGTAAGATCTGTAAAGTTTGAAATCCTGGGCAGACGAATGACCGCGATATCAACCGGTCTATGAGCTTCCTTTTCCTCCAGCTGCTCTGCCAGGGAATCCTCTTCGTCGATCTTTGCATAGGAATAAGGCACCACTCCCAGCACCGGAATTTGGGTTTTATCCTCAAGCATGGACAATCCGGGCTTTAAAATATCCACATCGCCCCTGAATTTGTTGATAAGCAGGCCGATAATCCTGTCTTTTTCCTCTTCTTCCAATAAGGCAACGGTTCCGTAGAGCTGGGCAAAGACCCCGCCCCGGTCGATATCCCCGACCAGAAGGACCGGGGCATCTACCAACTTTGCCAGTCCCATATTGACAATATCCCCGTCTTTTAAATTGATCTCTGCAGGACTTCCTGCACCCTCGATCACGATAATATCATTCTCTTCTGCCAAAGAATCATAGGCTCTTTGAATATCCGGGATCAGGCTCTTTTTCATTTTGAAATAGTCCTTTGCCTTATAATCCCCGTAGACCCGGCCGTTTACGATCAGCTGGCTGCCCACATCACTGGAGGGCTTGAGGAGGATCGGATTCATCCGAACATCCGGCTCTTTTCCTGCTGCCTGGGCCTGTACAACCTGGGCTCTTCCCATCTCCAGACCGTCTGCCGTGATATAGGAATTCAAGGCCATATTCTGGCTTTTAAAGGGAGCCACCCGGTAGCCGTCCTGCTTAAAGATTCTGCAGAGACCTGCCGTCAAAAGACTCTTGCCGGCTCCTGACATGGTTCCCTGCACCATGATGCATCTTGTCATTGCCCCTTCGCCTCCTTTATTGCTTTTAAGAGAAGTTCATTTTCCTCCCGCTTCCGGATCCCGATCCGGTAGTAGCCCTTTTCCAGTCCGGAATAATTTGAGCAGTCCCTTATCATGATGCCCTTCTCCCAGAGCTTTTCCTGTAAGTCCTTCTCCTCTGTAAAAAAGAGAAGATAGTTTGCCTTTCCTTCTATCACCCTGCAGCCAATTTCTCTTAAGCCCTCTGTCAGAAAGGCTCTCTCCTTTTTGATCAGCGCCTTCAGCCTTTTTCCGTAGTCTTCTTCCTCCAAGGCTGCCAGACCTCCTGCCTGAGCCAGCGTAGAAACCGGCCAGGCGGCTCCCATTTTGGCCATTTTCTCCAGCAGCTTTTCTTCCCGGCTGATGCAGTAGCCCAGACGGATGCCGGCCATGGCGTAAAATTTAGTAAAGGCCCGCAGAAGAAGGACATGCTCTGCCTTTTCTTCCGTCAGATAGGGCAGAAGTCCCTCTTCTCTTCCCTCCTCCAGAAAGTCCACAAAGCATTCATCCAAAAGCACCCTGGTCTTCTTCTCCCTGCATTTTTCCAAAATCCGCTGAAGTAGCTCCCTCTCTGTCAAAAGCCCGGTCGGATTATTCGGCTCGCAGAGGATCAGAAGATCCAGCTTCTCATCGATCTGCTCTAAGAGCTCCTCTCCGACCTGAAAACCGGCTTCCTTCGAAAGGGGAACTTCCCTGATCTTTGCACCGGCTCTTTCCAGTGCCTGCCTGTATTCCGAAAATGTCGGTCCCGTAATGCAGGCTTCCCTAGGCTCCAGACTTCTGATCAGACGCTCAATCAGGTCGGATGCTCCGTTTCCGCAAAGGATCCAGTCTGCCGGAATATCCAGCTTTTTCGCCAGGCCTTCCCTCAGCCTTCTGCAAAGGGGATCGGGATAGGCATCTGCCTGATCCAGGGCTTCTGTGACCGCCTTTTTTACCCCTTCCGGCAAGCCAAGGGGACTGACATTTGCTGAAAAATCCAGGGGCTCCCTGCCATATTCGATTTGATAACCAAGGCGGTCTCCGCCATGTGCATGAATCATAGTTTCCCTTTCCTTTGACGGTAAAAAAGTCTGCGCTTGCGCATACGCCCGCGCGAGCGGAATGCGAAGAGCTTAATGGCGAACGCTTCATAACCTCCTATCGTCTATCTTTGCTTTTTGGCCAAGAGGCTATTTTAGTACAAAAGCCAGGCAGACTACCCTGACCAGCAGCATAATCAAAAGCGCCAGAATCCCGGCCGCATAATTCATTTTATTTGCCCTTTTGATATCCTCTGCCTCGATCTCTCTTACCCGGTCTCCGATGGTCGGCTTCTCATAGTACTGTCCAAAATAATAAGCGGGACCTGCCAGCTCAATGCCTAAGGCACCTGCCACTGCCGCCTCGGTCTGGGCAGAATTCGGACTGGCATGCTTCCTTCTGTCTCTCTTCCAGATTGTCAAAGCTCTCTTTCCGTTTCCTCCGCAAAGAGGGCTGACCAAGATCAGGAGGAAGGCAGAAAGTCTCGCCGGAAGATAATTTGCCAGATCATCCAGCTTTGCCGCCGTTCTTCCAAAATAGAGGTAGGTCTCATTTTTATAGCCCAACATGCTGTCCATGGTATTAATGGCCTTATAGAAAAGAGCCAGGATGGGGCCGCCAATCATAAGATAAAAAAGAGGAGCAAAGACGCCATCCGAAAAATTCTCTGCTACCGTCTCTACTGCTGCCTTTGTTACCCCTTCTTCGGTCAGATTCTCCGTATCCCTGCCAACGATCCGGGAAAGAGCCGCTCTGGCTTCTTTCAGCTTTTCCTCTTCCGGCTTTTCCTCTATCAGCTTCGAATAGACCCGCATGCTTTCCTTTTTCAATCCCTTTAAGGCCAAAACCTGCCAGCTCCAAAGGATTTCTATGGCAAAGCGAAGCCAGGGTGAGAGCAAGCCGGCCAGAAATAAAATCCCGGCTGACAGAAGGAGACAGGCCAGCAATAGGAAAAAGACCAGAAAAAAGCCGGCCAGGCCTTCTCCTTCCTTTGTCTTTGGGAAAATCCGCCGAAGCCTTTTCTCCAGGAAGGTGATCCCCTTTCCCATATATACCACGGGATGGGGCATCCATTCCGGATCTCCCAAAAGTAAATCGATCAGAAAGCCCAAAAGGGCTGCATATCCTATTTCCATTTCAGCTCCTTGTATAATCCGTGATCTCAAGAAGGGAAAGGCTCCAGCCTTCCTCCTTCCTTTCCGCTTCCAGAAGATAGCCCTTTCCGCTTCCTATATGCCAGTCATAATAAGACCTTTTCTCCCGGCAAAGAGCCTCCATGACTGCCATCTGGGTACCTCCATGTGCCAGAAGGATCAGCTCTTCTCTCCCCTTCTTTTCCTCCTGATCCAAGAGGGCACAAAAGCTCCTGCAGACCCTTTTACAAAAGGTCTCCTTGGACTCTCCGTCCGGACAGGGCGAAAGGCAGCCGCTCTCCACCCAGCTCCGATAGGCAGCATCCTTCTCCATTTCGATATAATTTCTGCCTTCAAAGATGCCAAAATCCATTTCTTCCAAGCCTTCTGTCAGGATCTGCTCTGCCTCCGGAAACAAAATCTCAGCTGTTTGCCGGCTTCTTAGCAACTTTGTCACAAAAACCTTTTCCGGTTTTTTTGAAGAAGGCAGGAGCTTTGCTTTTCCTTCCTCGGAAAGAGGCGGATCCAGCCTTCCCTGGTAACGGCCTTCTGCCTGCAGGGCGGTTTCTCCATGTCTGATGATCTCTACCCTCACGGCATTTCTCCCTTCAAAAGCTGGGGCAGACCGCAGCAGATCCGGATCACACTCTCTGCCCTCTCGGCCAGAAGGCAGGCCAGTCTTCCTGCCGCTTCCCTGTCCTGCCGCTCCTTGGGATCGATCGGGACAAGACCTCCTCCGATCTCCGTAGCGATCACGACTTCCTTTTCTGCCAAAGAAGCAGCCAAAGCTTCCAGATCCTCGCTCTCCCCAGCCAGCTCTTCTACATCTCTTACTGCCTTTTTCTGAAAACTCTCCTCATCCCAGGAAAGTCTTTCGCAAATCCATTCTTCCTTGCCCGCATAAAGGGGGCCTGTGATAAAGATCATAATTTTTTCTCCAAGATTTGTACCAGATAGATGCCGACCAGCATCCAAAGCTCACATTTCTGCAAAAACCAGCCTGCCAGATCTCCGGACAGGCCGCCGAATTCCTTCTTTGCCGTCCGGCCGTAATACAGAAAAACAAGAAGAGCTGCCACGCAGGCTGCCAGCCCTTCTGCCCGACCTGTCAAAAGCTCCCCGAATAGGCAAAGAAGCAGGGCAAGGATCAGGATCCTTCTTACCCTTTTCTTATCTGCCGCCTCGGCAAAGGCATAGAGAAGACCACTGTTTTTTGCCGGCGGAAAGCAGCAGACAGACAGGCCGGAAAGACACCTGCTGATGCAGAAAATAAAAAGGATCTCAAGCGCCTGATAAGAGGGCAGGGTCGCCCAAAGGGCAAAGGAAAAAAGAAGATAGGAAAAAAGCCGGATTAGAGCAAAGGAGCCTACATGAGGATCCTTTAAGATCTTCTGTTTCTCCTCCGGACTTTTATGAGAAGCCAAAGCATCCGCCGTATCACAATAGCCATCCAGATGGATCCCGCCCGTCAGCAGGATGGGCAGAAGACAAAGAATGGCTCCCCGCAATCGGGGATCTATGCCCAAAAAACTGCAAATCCAAAAGACTGCATACTCCGCAAAACCGATGACAAGACCGATCAGGGGAAAGGCAGCCATGGCATACCTCATATTTTCTTTTTTCCATTCAAACTGGGGCATGGGAATTCCGGAATACATGGAAAATGCCACAGCGAGGGTTTCCAAAAAAATCATGCTTTTTCTCCCTTCAGCAGGTTCGGGCAGCCGCAGACCACTTCTACCACCCGGTCTGCCTTCTTTGCCAGAGCTCGGTTTACCGCCGCAAGCTCTTTTAGATAATGCAGACTGTCTCCTTCGTATTTTTTCCCTCCAGAAAAGACCTCATTGGTCACGATGGTAAGATCCCTGCATTCTTCCAGAAGATGATCGACCCCCTCCAGGATTGCCTCTTTCCCCTTTCCTTCCGGCGAATAAAGCTCATTCGCCATCAGATTACTCAGGCATTCCAGAAGTACCCGGCTCCCCTTCGGCAGTTCCAGACCGAAAAGGTCGAGATAACGTTCAATGGTAAAAAAGCCCCTGCCTGCTCTGGCCTTCTGATGCTTTTCTATCCGCTTCAGGCACTCCTGGTCCCAGGGCTGCATGGTCGCAATATAGATCAGCTCCCCTGCCGGCTGTTCTTCTTCCTGCCCTTTGGCCCGGATCTCTCCGCTGATCAGCCTTTCGGCATATTCACTTTTTCCGCTTCCTGCGGCTCCGATCACCAGTGTAAACATATTCACATCCTCCCACTAACGTGGGTCCCTCCTTAGCACATATCTGGATGGCAGAGCCATTCAAGTCCTCACTTCGCTCGGTGGGCTCTGCCTGAGTGCTAAAGTGGCGTATAAGCTTCTATCCCCAGATGGCCAAAGGTATGGCCACTGTGATAAACAGCCAGAACATCTCTTAAAAGCTGGAGTCCCAGCACTGCTCCGGTTCCTTCTCCCAGATGCAGTCCCGCCCTGATCGGTGCTTCCAGGTCAAGGGCCTCCAGCAGCAGGGCTGCCGCCGGTTCGGAGGATCTGTGAGAGGCCAGAAGGGCTTTTTTACAATGTGGCGCCAGGCGAAGGGCACAAAGAGCCGAAGCGCAGGTGATCAGGCCGTCCAGCATGATCGGAAGCTGATAATAGGCTCCGCCCAGGCAGGCTCCCGTTAAGGCTGCCAGATCAAAGCCTCCTACCCTGGCCAGAATATCAATGGGATCCTCCGGATCCGGCCGGTTGATCTCCAGCGCCTTGCGAACGACCTCTTTTTTCTTCTTAAGCCCCTGGTCGGACAGGCCGGCTCCCCTGCCGCAGACGGTCTCGACATCCTCCTGTAAAAGGGCCGCCGTAACTGCTGCCGAACTGGTCGTATTTCCAATGCCCATCTCTCCTAAGAGAAGGATCTCTGTTCCTTTTTCCTTCTCCTCTCTCACCAGCTCCGCTCCCAGTAAAATAGCTTCCTCGCATTCCTTCCGGCTCATGGCCTCTCCCAGGGAAATATCCCCGCTCTGCCTGCGGATGCAATGCTGTCTGACCCCACTCAGGCCTTCTCCCTCTTTCATGCCGACATTAACCGGGATCACCCGGCAGCCGGCCGCCTTGGCCATATAGTTCACGGTGCTTGTGCCTTCTCCGAGAGCCTTTGCTACTGCCGTTGTCACGCTGTGATCCGACTGGCTGACCCCCTGGGCTACCACTCCGTTATCCGCACAAAAGACCAGAAGAGCCGCCTGCTCCAGGCTGACCTCTTCCTTTCCGGTCAGGCCTGCGATCCTCACAATGTCCTTTTCCAAAAGGCCCAGACTGCCCAGGGGCTTTGCCAGGCCATCCCAGTGCCTGATCGCCAGCTCTTCTGCCTCTTTGTCTCCTTCTCCGATTCCTTTGATCAATCCTTTCAGATCCTGCATGCCTTCCTCTTTCTGTATCTTCTTCCTGCTTCCACAAAACGCTCTGCCAAGGGCAGCTCTCCTCCAAAATGCAAATGGGGAAAGCCAGCATAGAGATGATCGGAACAAAAGCCGCATCGCCAGCTTTTTCCGTTTGCCTTCACTGCCTGCAGATCCTGGCCGTTATCACTGGTATCCCAATAATGGAATTCATGTGCCGGCACCTTCTCCCCTGCCCGAAAGAGCATGGAATCCTTCTCGGCCAAAAGGCTGACATAGCCAAATCTTTGCAGTCGCTTTGTCTCAAAGCCTTCTCCCGAAAAAAGACCAACCATAGGCTCTTTATTCAAAGTCTTTTGCAGATAGAGAAAGCCCCCGCATTCTGCCAGGATGGGAAGTCCCTCTTCTCCCGCCTTTCGGATGGCTTCCCGCATGAAGCTATTTGCTCCCAGTTCTTTGGCATAAAGCTCCGGATAGCCGCCGCCCAGATAAAGGGCATCTGCCCGGGGCAGGGTCTGATCTCTTAAAGGGCTGAAGGGAAGGATCTCAGCCCCCGCTTCTTCTAAAGCCCGGATATTTTCCTCATAATAAAAGCAAAAGGCCTCATCCCTTGCTATAGCTAGGCGGATTTTCTCCCCCTCCGGCAGACAGGGTCTTCCTTCTGTCTTTTTTCTTTTTTTGTCCTTCTCCTCTGCTTTTTCTGCTTTTGCTTCTTCTTTTTCTTCCTTCGCTTCTCTTTTCCCTTCTTCCTCTTCTGTCTCTGCACATAAGGAAAGAAGGGCATCCAGATCGCAGCTCTCCTCTAATGCCTCTGCCAGCTTTTCCACTCTCCGGTCAAAGTCTTCTATCTCCTCTGCTCCGACCAGGCCCAGATGTCTGCTCTCCAGCCTCGCCTCCTCCAAAGGCGGCAGATAGCCCAATACCAGAAGGCCGCATTCCTTTTCCAGAATGGGTTTCAGATAGGCATAAAGAGAAGACTTACAGTCATTCAGCAGAAGACCGGCGATCTGATGGGGCTTCCGAAATTCCATCAGGCCCCTGACCTGAGCAGCCAGGGTAATCCCCACCCCCGAGGGGCGGAGCAGGAGAAGGACCGGTGTATGGGTCAGGGCCGCGATCTGCCAGGCACTGCCCTCACTGCTGCCTCCGATCCCGTCATAGTAGCCCATGGCCGCTTCCAAAAGACCGACCTCGCCAACCTGGCTTCCCAGGCTTCTTTTTACCCCTTCTTCTCCCTGAAGGAAGAGATCCAGATTCTTACAGGGGATCTGCAGGAGTCTTCTGGCAAACATGGGATCGATATAATCCGGTCCGCACTTAAAGGCCTCCGGCCGGATCCCTCTTCGACATAAAGCCTTCAAAAGAGCCAGGGTCATCACTGTTTTTCCGCTTCCGCTGCTCATGGCGGAGATCATGATTCTTTTCATTTTTTCTCCCCTCTGATCAGGAAAACCGGATTCTGTGCCAAAAGCAGATGCAAACCGCCGACCTTTTTCGTTCTGCTGATAGCGATCTGACTGATCTCTGTCTCATAGCCTGCATTCTCCAAAGCCTGACAGGCTACCTGCAGGCTTTCTAAGGCAATCGCACTGATGCAGATCCTTGCCTGGGGATTTTTCTCCTGCACAAAAGCAAGGATCTCCGCCATCTTTCCCCCGCTGCCTCCGATAAAAACTACATCCGCTGCCGGCAGCTCTTCCAGCCCTTCCGGCGCCTTCGCCAAAAGGAGATGCAGGTTCCAGGCGCAGAATTTTTCCCGATTCTTTTGGATCAGCTCCAAGGCCTCTTCCTTTTGTTCTATGGCCCAGACCTGTCTGCTCTGAAGGGCCATTTCGATGCTGACACTGCCCGTTCCCGCACCGATATCCCAGCAAAGGTCATTCGGCCCGATCCGCAAGGAGGCGAGAATTGCCGCCCGGACCTCTCTTTTGGTCATCGGCACCTTTCCCCGGATAAATTCTTCATCCAATATTCCCGGCACTGCCCTGGGATAAATCGGCGCTGCCTGGGTCCAGAGAAGGGAAAGCTTTGCGAAACTTTCCTCCGCCAGCTCTTTGGCCCTTCCCCTTCTGATCCTCTCCTCGGGATAGGAAAGATTTTCCGCCACGACCGCTTCCAGCTCTCCTAAGCCTGCCTCCGTCAGCTCCCGGCAGATCTTTTCCGGAGAGAGTTTTCCGCCGGTCAGAAAAAGACAGGGCTTTCCCTCCATCAGGCAGGAAATAAGGTCCAGATCCACTCCATGAGCCGAGCAAAGCTTCCATTCCTGCCAGGGCTCCCCGATTCTGGCCGATAAGGTCTGCAGGGAAGAAATCCCCGGATAGATCCGATAGCTGATTTCTTCTTCTTCCAAAAGTGGAAGGATGCTCTTTGCTCCGGAATAAAAACCGCTGTCACCGGAATATAAAAGGCAGACCTTCTCCTTCTTCTCTTCCTTCAGGATGGAAAGAATCTCCTTGGGCAGATAGGCAGACCTTCTCTTTGCCCTGCTCTCCCCGGGCAGATCCTCCAGCATCCGCTCTGCACCGACCAGAAGCTCTGCCTCTTCTATTTTTCTTTGTCCTTCCCTTGTCAGCTGCTCTTTTGCATTACAGCCGATGCCAATGAGACTTACCTGCATACTCAATTTCCTCTTTATCTGCCTCCGGTTAAAGAAGGCACTTTTCTTCTTAAAAAGCCCCTTCCTCTCTCTCACACACTCTCTCAAGCTCTCCTTTACCGAGCCGGAAATTCCTTCTCCATGCTCTGTAAAAATTCTGCCATGCTCATGCCCTGCTCTTCCGGCCGCTCCACTAAAATGACCTTAACCCCGCAGGTCTCTGCTGCCCTTATTTTTTCCTCAAAGCCGCCGGCTCTGCCTCCGTTCTTTGTCACCAGCCAGCTGATCCGATACTGCTTCAGCATAGCCTCATTCAGTTCTTGGTTAAAAGGTCCCTGCAAAGCCAGGATATTTTTATGCTTCAGTCCCAGCTTCTCGCAGGCCTCCAGTCCGGCATGGGTTGGCAAAACCCTGGCATAAACTCTCTCCGGATCAAGGTCTGCATAGGCCGAAAGCTCCTTAGCTCCCGTTGTCAGCAGGACATTTCCTTCTCTATGCAGAAGGTAATCTGCCGCCTCCCCGCAGCTTTTTACCCGGATACAGCCTTCTTCCTCTCCTGCTTCCCGAAGGATCCTTCTGTAGGGAGTTTCGCTTTCCTCACAGGCCCGGCGGATATTTTCCGTGGCAAGGCGGGCATAGGGATGGGTCGCATCCAAGACCAGGTCAAAGGAAGGAAAAAGCACCTTCATCTCCTCCTGCTCCAGCCTGCCGGTCAGGATCCTGCAGGACAGATTGCTAAGCTCCTCTGCCCCCAGTTCCGTTGCACAGGAAACGGTCAGCTCCTCTCCCCTCTTCTCTAATTCTTCCGCCAGAAGTCTGCCCTCTGTCGTTCCTCCAAACAGCAGAATTTTCATGCTTTCTTTTCTCCGCTCTTTTGATACTTGTTCTCATAGCCTCTGGGCGTAACCATTCTTCCATCTATGATCCGGCTGCTGCTATTCCCGATAAAAACGGTTGTCAGCATATCGATCTCGGCATCCTTGAGCTCACCCAGGCTCAAGAGGGCTGACTCCTGCCCCTCTCTTCCGATATTTTTCACCCAGCCACAGACCGTATCCTCCGCCTTATAACGCAGAAGGATCTCACAGGCTCTCCTTAAATGATCCCGCCTCTTTTTCGACATGGGATTATAAAGGCAGACCGTAAAATCACCATAGCCTGCCCCCTCCAGCCTTCTCTCGATCGTCTCCCAGGGCGTCAGAAGGTCTGATAAGGAGATCAGGCAGAAATCATGGGTCAGGGGTGCCCCCAATACCGCTGCACCGGACAGGGCTGCCGTCACGCCTGCCACGATCTCGATCTCAATCTCCTTTCCTTCTGCCAGCTGCAGCAAAAGGCCGGCCATGCCATATACACCGGCATCCCCCGAGCAGAGCATAGCAATGCATTTTCCCTGCTCCGCCTGCTCGATGGCCCAGCTGCATCTTTGCATTTCCTGCATCATAGAGCTGCTGTAACATTCTTTTCCCGGAAAAAGATCCCTGACCAGATCGACATAGAGGGTATAGCCGCAGAGGATCTCTGCCTCTTCCATGGCGGCAAGTGCCTGCCCCGTCATTTGTTCCTTTTCTCCCGGTCCGATCCCGACGATGATTAATTTACCCATCTTTTTACTCCCATTTCGGATGATACGCCATTTGAGCGACCGCAAGGGTTACGCCCCAACAGGCCTTTTTTCGGTAAAGCAGGCTTCCTTCTCCGGCTTTACTCCTGCTGCCCAGAAGGGCACTGCGTTCACAAACATTGTCCACACCGACCCGTTCTTTCACAAAGTCCGAAGCCGTAAACTCTCCCTCGACCTTTTCCAGCTCTTCTGCCGAAAAGGTCTCAAAGTCCCAGCCATGCTTCTCACAAAAGGCCAGAAGACCAGGCTCTTCCTTTTTCAGATCAATGGAGCAGACCTTTCCTATGGCCTCTTCCAAAAGCCCATTTTCCTTTATAAAAGCAGAAAAAACCTCTTCTATTTCTTCTTCGCTTTTTCCCTTCTTACAGCCCATCCCCAGAACCAGAATCCCGGGAACACAAAGAAGGGGGGCTGGTTTTTCCCTTTCCTTTCGATAGATCGTCAGGGCAAAGTCGCAGTCAGAAAAGTTTCCTTCCTTTACTCCCTTGGGTAAGGAACCTTCGATCTCGAAGTCATGATAAGCGATGACCTCTTTGCCGGACAGGAGTCTGCCGGAAATATCCCGAATCCTTTCCGGATGAAGAAGACGACATTTTTCCCTAGTAGCCCAGCTGTCTACCGCAAAGCAGTCATTTAGGTCTGTTGCCGTTGTAATGATGGCCTCTGCCTCCAGCTTTTCGGCAAGCTCCCTTGCCAGAAGGTTTGCGCCTCCGATGTGACCGCTCAGGAGGGGAATGACGTATCTTGCCTGCTCATCGACTGCCAGAATGGCCGGATCGGTCAGTTTGCTTTTCACAAAGGGAGCGATCGCCCGGACAGCGATCCCGACCGCACCGACATAGCAGATCGCATCTGACTCTGCAAAGGCCTCCTTTGTCCATCTTCCAAGACAGCCTCTTTCACAGCGCTCGACTCTGCTCCCTAAGATTGCAGCCAGCTTTTCTGCCGTTTTTTCTCCCCGATCCGTAAAGCACAGGATTCTTACCTTCATTGCTTTGCCTCCCGGAAGGCTGTCGTAAAGGAAGGATCATAGAGCTTGCTCCTTTCATAGCCTTCTCCCAGAAAATCTCCTACCAGGATTAGGGCTGTATGGCTGATCTGATTTTCTTTTCCACATCTTGCCAGCTCTCCCAACCTGGTATAGAGAACCTTCTCCTCCGGCCAGGTCGCCTTGTAGACGATCGCACAGGGGGTATCCCCCCTGTAGGCTCCCTGCAAAAGTGCCTCTTCTACCTCCTCCAGCAGGGTAGAAGAAAGGAAGATTGCCATGGCCGCTCCATGCTCTGCCAGCTTAGCCATGGCTTCCTTTTCCGGAACCGGGGTACGGCCGGCCATACGGGTGATGATCACGGTCTGGGTGATCCCGGGCAGGGTGTATTCTACCTCCGCTGCCGCTGCCGCCCCACAAAAGCTGGAAACGCCCGGTGTCAGGTCATAGGGGATTTTTCTCTCTTTCAAGGCATCCATCTGTTCCCGGATTGCCCCGTAAAGGGAAGGATCTCCCGTATGAAGACGAACGGTATCCTTGCCTTCTGCCTCCGCTTCTTCCATCAGGGAAAGAACCTCTTCCAAAGAAAGGAGGGCGCTGTTATAGATCCTGCAGTCCTCCCTGCAATAGCCCAGGAGGATAGGATTTACCAGGCTGCCGGCATAGATCACATAGTCTGCTGCTTCCAGAAGTGCCTTTCCCCTCAGGGTGATCAGATCTGCCGCCCCAGGTCCTGCACCTACAAAATGAACCATCTTATTTCTCCTTTACAATGACCGTTGTAAAATACCCGGGTTGCTCCTTTAGCTCCCGGATATTTCTGCAGATCAGCTGACTCTCCATACCGCAGTCCGCCATCAGAACCGCCTGCTCGCTCAAGCCTTCTTTTTCAATCTCCTCCAAAAGGGCACCAAGCCTTTTTCCAGACTTCATCAGTACCTTGCTTCCCTTTAAGGCCAGGGCTTCCTTTATCTCTCCGTAGCCAGCCGGAATAATATGCAAGGGCTGCTCCATCTCCGTCAGGCTCATGCCAAGCTCCGAGGCAATGGCACAAAAGCTGGGCACACCGGCGATCATTTGGGTCTCATAGCCGGCCTTCTCCAGCCTCTCCAGAAGATACATAGCCGTAGAATAGACAGAGACATCGCCTAAGGTCAGCATGGCTACATCCTCTCCCGCATCCAGGTAGGCCTTTACCTCCTCCGCCTGGGCATCGTGATGGATCCTTAGCTTCTCCTTATCCTTGATCATGGCGGTCTTTAGCTCCAGAATCTCTTTTTTCCTAAGATCCAAAGCCTGCTCCGCGATCTGATAGGCCTTTCTGCTGCCGCTCGCATTGACCGGAACCGCAAGCACCCTTGTCTTCTCCAGACAGCGAAGGGCCTTTACTGTGATCAGCTCCGGATCTCCCGGTCCGACACTTACCGCATAAAAGCGACCTCTTCCTTTTTCCATTTCTCTATGATCTCCTTTGCCTGCTCTGTCCTACCAAGTTCTCCGTAAACGTTCGAGAAAAGTAAGGCGCCTGCCTGCATCTTTTCCCCCGCCCTGCGGCTTAGCTTCTCTTCGATCGCCATCAGAAGGCTCTCCATCACCTTTTCCTTCAGGCCTGCCTTCTCCAATATTTCCAGGCAGGCATCCGTGGTTGCCGCCTCCATCAGCTGCCTGCAGCAGCTTCCGTCCGCACCGCTGATCGCTGCATGGGCACAGAAAAGTTCCCTTCTGCAGTCCGCCATACGGGAATGGGTATTCATAATGCCTCCCGCCAGCTTGACCAGCTTTCCGATGTGACCGACCAGAAGAAGCTCTTCATAACCCAGCTGTCCGCATAGATCCAGGGCATCCCCAATAAAGTTAGAACAGCGTACCACAGGAAGCCTCTCTTCTGCCTTTTCCCCTGGCTTCCTCTCTTCTTCTGCCTCTATGCCATGACTTTTTAAAAAATCCAGACCATAATTGCCGGGCGTCAGAATGACTCTCTTCGCCCCCATCTCAGCTGCCTGCCTCAGCTCCAGCTCGATCGTATCGACTAAAGCCTGCATACTCATCGGCTCTACGATACCGGAAGTTCCCAGGATGGAAATCCCTCCTTCAATGCCCAGCATGGGATTAAAGGTTTTCTCTGCGATCTTTTCTCCCTCCGGCACAAAAATCCGGATCTTCGCTCCGCCCTCATAATCCAGCTTTTGGAAAAGATCCTCCGCCGCCTCTTTGATCATCCGGCGGGGAACGGAATTAATGGCAGCCTGGCCGACTTCCTGATCCAGACCTGGCTTTGTCACCTTGCCGACGCCTTCTCCTCCGTCGATCCAAATGCCCTTTTCCTTTGTCAAAAGGGCTTCTGCATAGATCAGGGCTCCGTCCGTCTGATCCTGGTCATCTCCGCCATCCTTTTGGATGGCACAGCTTGCCTTCCCCTCCCGAGACTGACAGTCCAAGGGCTCCGCCTCCACCAGCCAGCCCTTCGGCGTCCGGATCGCCGCCTTCTTCGGCCAGCTGCCGGTCAAAAGGAAGTAGATACTGCTCTGGGCAGCCAAGGCTGCGCAGCTTCCTGTCGTAAAACCGCAGCGCAGCTTTTTTCCGTTTGAAATCACATAATGCTCGAAAGCCACTCTCTTCCTCCTTTTCTCCTTCCACCTTTTCTGGCAAGCCCTTCTCTCTGCCTCTTCCTTCGGTCTCTTTCAGGCCATTTCCGCCTTTCCCTGCTCCTCGGCATAAACATAAAGCTCCAACAAGGGCTGGGCAATTCCCCTTAAGCGCTCCTTCGGCAAGGCAAATATTACCCTCTTTGCCTCATCGATTTTCTTCTTTGCCGCCTCCAAATCTTCCTCTGTTACTTCCGAAAAAGCCTCCAGCTTCAGAACTTCTCCTGCCAGAGCCTCCGCTGCCGGAAGATCCAGATCATTCTCCCATAAGATTCCGGTTGAGAAGGGAATCTGCTGCCTCTGCAGCCTTCGATAAACTTCTGTTCCATAGCCTGCGCCCGCAAGAACAAAAACCTCTTCTTCTCCTTCCGCCTTTTCCAGCTCCAGGCTTCCACTCAAGCCATGATAACTGCCTCTTTTCACCTCAAAAAGCTGCTCGATAAAGTCATCCCGAAAGACCTCTTCCGCCCTTCCGAAGCGGGCGATCCGGTCTCCCTTTACGCAGAGCACCCTATCCGCAATTCTCTGAGCCAGATCCAGCTCATGAAGGGAAAGAATCACGGTAAGCCCCTCCTCATGGGCCAGCTTCTGCAGGATGGACAAAAATTCCAGCTTATAACGAATATCCAAAAAGGAGGTCGGTTCGTCCAGAACCAAAAGCTCCGGCTCCTGGCAAAGGGCTCTTGCCAGCAAGACCCTCTGCCTCTGGCCGTCACTGATCCTGTTAAAATCCCGTCCGGCCAGCTCCCTGATCTGTACCCTTTCCATAGCCTCGTCTATCTTTCGGTGATCCTCTGCAGAAAGAAGGCCGAAGCTTCCGGTATAAGGGTAGCGGCCTGCCGCAACCACATCCTCCACGGTAAGATATTCGCTGTCGATCCTGCCGGTCTGGACGGCAGCCAGCTCCTTGGCCAGATCCGTCGCCTTTTTCCGACTCATATCTTCTTCCTTGAGAAAGACAGAGCCGCCGATTGGGGCGAGCTGCCGGATCAGGCTCTTTAAAATGGTCGTTTTTCCGGCTCCGTTCGGTCCGATCAGAACCAGGATCTCCCCCTTTTCCAGGCTGATGCTGATCTCCCGGATCAGAGGCTTCTTATCATAACCGACTGTCAGCTCTTCTGTTTTTAAATAGTCCTTTTTCATCGCCTTTTCTCCCCGGTGGCTTTCCCCTTTTGCTCCCTCTGCTACTTTTTCACAGTATCCTATCTCTGCTATCTCAGCTTTTGCTGTCTTTTCAAAAGGATCGCGATAACGACCGGCGCACCGAAAATCGCCGTTACGGTACTGATACTGAGTTCTGTCGGTGCTAAGAGGCTTCTGGCCAAAAGGTCACAAAACATACAGAAGGCACCGCCGCCCAGAAAGCAGGCCGGGATCATCAAAAGAGGTCTGTTGGAATTTAAGAGCTGCTTTACCAGATGGGGAACCGCGATTCCCACGAAGGAGACCGGTCCCGCAAAAGCCGTAACACAGGCTGCCAGAAGACTGGACAGGATCACCACTGCGACCTGAAACAGCTTCACATTTACCCCCAGGCTGGAAGCATAGTCTTCTCCCTGCTGGTAGGCACTCATGGGCTTGGCTAAAAGCAGCACCAGAAAAAAGGAAAGAAAAACGACCGGCGTCATGACCGCCAGATTGTTCCAGGTAATACCGGAAAAGCTTCCCTTCGACCAGTTGTGCAGATTTACGATATCCGCATCGTCCGCAAAGGTGACAACCAGATCTGTGATCGCCGAGCAGATATAGCCGATCATCACACCGCTGATCAGAAGGATAGACATCCTTTTGACCAGTCTTGCCATAAGGAGGACAAAGCTCATGGAGAGCATGGCGCCGGCAAAGGCGGCTATGATCAGGGTCCAGGAAGACAGACTTCCGGCTGCTCCCAAAAAGAGCAGCATGACAAGAGCAACCACCAGCTTTGCCCCGGAAGAAATACCCAGGATAAAGGGTCCTGCGATTGGATTGTGAAAATAGGTCTGCAGGAGATAACCGGATAAGGAGAGGGCGCCGCCCAGGATCATCGCCGCCAGAAGGCGGGGCAGGCGGAGCTGATAGAGGATATTCCGGTACATTTCCTCTTCACTTTTCCCGACCAGGCTTCCCCAGACCTCGCCTAAGGGAATCTTCACACTGCCGATGCAGATGCTCAGGACTGCCAATAGAAGGCAGAGCAAAAGCAGAATGCCAAAAGCGCTCAAATATCTTTTTTTCATCTCTTTTCTCTCCCTTCCATCGTTTTCTCCTTTTATTCCTTTATCCTTTTCTTCTTATTTCAATCTATAGAGGAATTGCAGATCCTCATCCTCTCCCTCCAGCATCTTGCTCAGATCGGAGGCAAAATCTCCCATTTCCATCGAAGACTGATAGAGATTCTGTTCCGTACAGTAAACATGATCTTCCTTTACTGCCTTCAGATCCTGAAACAGAGGGCTCAGTGCCAGAAAATCATCCAAAGAGGACAGTTCTCCGACGATACTGCTGTTGTAGATCAGATAATCCGCATCCTTTGCCGTGGCATAGAATTCTTCGATCTGAATATTTGTTGTTGCATTTTGGGAATCTGCGCCGATCTTTGGGAAAGCATAGGATCCGCCGGCCTCTTCGATCAGCTTCGGAATGTAATCAGAGGCATTTCTCACGGAAACGGCTCCGTTGCTTGTCACATAGAAAAAGGCGACTGTCTTTCCGCTCTTTTCCTTCCCCTCCAACACTTCCAGGGAGGCCACCTGTTTTTCATAGGCAGCTTCCGCTTCTTTCAGGTGACCGGACAAAAGGCCATAGAGCTTGATCCACTCCATTCTTCCCTGGGGCGTCGTCTCATAACTGGAATGTTCGATCATCACCGGAATATCCAGACTCTTTAGCTCCTCCACGACCTCCGGACTGTGCAATACCATGGTATTCTCGATCGCCAGATCGCAGCCTCCTGCATAGAGAAGCTCATAATCCGGTGCCGAATATTTTCCTGCATACTGCAGGCTTCCCTCCGACATGGCCTTCTTTGCCGCATCGATATACCAGCTGTCCTGATTCAGGGCACAAAAGGCCAGAGAATCCATCGCATCAGAGGCCGCAAACATATCCATGGCAGCCGAGGATACCAGATAGATCTTATCAAGGGGCTCTTTTAGTAAAGTCACCGTATCCGGCAGATTCTCCGGAGCCTCTTCCCCTTCCGGTACCAGAAGAAACTGATCGCTTCCGCCAATGGTAATCAGAGCCAGATCATTTTCATAATACGCTACCGCAAACTCCTTTGCATAGCTTAGTTCCATACTTCCTGTCTTTTTCAGACCCGGCAGTTCCGTGACAAGCTCTTTTGTCTCTTCCGTGGTTTCTTCTGCAGTCGCTTCACCTGTCGCATCTGCCGATGCTTCGCTTCCGAAATGCAGGGTATAGTCAATGAGATGGGCCTTGCTCATCGCTGTTGTATCCGCCGAAACCTCGATGCTGCAATCCGGAGAAGGAATGGGAAGTTCAAAGACGGAATTGCCCTCTGTATTTACCGGATAATAGGTCTCTCCGTCCAGGATCATATAATCATACTTGGAACTGCTCCAGCAGATCCTGGCCATATAAGCATCTCCGGAAGCCCAAACCTCAGTAGGGGAGTCCAGACTTGCCTTCCCGGAGCCTCCCTCCAGACTTACATTTACAAGAAGACTCTCCTCCTCTTTGGCATCCGCCGAAAGAGCATTTCCACTCGTCTCCTGCCCCTTATTTTCTCCCTCTCCTGCCTTTCCGCATCCTGCCAGAAGACAGAAAATAAGCAAAAATACAAGAAAGACCGCTTTCTTCTTTTTCATATGCTTTCTACATCCGATCTCTATCAGATAAAGGGGATGAGGCTAAAGCCTCACCCCCTCTTCTTCAAGTTCCTTTTTAAAACAAGGTCTTCCCTCGTTTTCTTTTACTCGTTTACCTTTACCGGGTTGCTTACGCTCACTACGTGATCGTACCATTTTCCCTTTGTACCGATCAAAGCCAGATCAAAATCTTCTCCGATTGCCTTTACCGGAACATCAAAGCCATTCACCTCTTCGGTCTCACCCTGGTCGTTTGTTACTTCATCTAAAACCGGCTCAATAAGGTCTGCACCATCCTTCTGGGCATCCTTTGCCTTTCCTAAATAAAGATTTACGATATTCTGGCTGGTCAGAGTGATATGCACTGTCATCTTTCCATTCTTTACGGTAAGCGTTCCCTTTCCATCCAGAGTATCATTTACACGGAACATAGAGCTGTCTGTATTAAAATCAACTGTATAGGTTCCGTCTTCCAGAGACTCGGAAGAACTGCTCTTTGCAGATGTATCGGAAGTGCTTACTGCATCTCCGAGAGATTTGATGGCATCTGCTGTATGTGCAACATAGATCTGCTGAATACCATCGATCTCACCAAGTCCTGCAATCTGGCAGCTTACCTGATCAAAATATCCGGATGCTTCAAACTGGCTCTTCCAGGAATCCTCATCATCGCCTGCCATATCGTTGTTTGCATGGTCACCTGCAACAACCATCAGGGGACGAAGAACAACCAGCTTATAGCCGGCATCCTTTACCTTCTCGATCACTGCCTCGCAAGCAGTATCTTCCGGTTCGCCTTCTACTGTTCCGATAAATACATTATCATAGCCAAGCTTTTCCATCTCTGTCTGCATCTGAGAATAGGAAATCTTTGCTGTATGAGAAGTTCCATGTCCCATAAATACGAAAGCAACACCGTTTTCTGCTGCATCTTCAACACTCTTTGTGCCTGACTCTGCAACTGCCTCTGCTACGAGGGCCTCAGCTACCGCTTCCTTATCACTGTTAACATCTGTTTCAGTCTCGCCAACCTCTCCGAGAAGGGGTTCTGCAACTGCTACAGACTCAAAGGAATCCTTATATTCATCCAGAGTCTCTACCAGCTCGTCATACTCTGCACCGTGCATCAGATGAGTCGGCTGAACAACAAGGTTCTTTACGCCATTGTCAACGGCACGCTCCAAAGCCTGGTCTACGTTGTCGATCTTTTCGCCATCACGAGCCTGAACATGGTTGATGATGATCTGGGAAGTAAAAGCACGTCTGACGGACCAGTCCGGATATTCTTCCTGGATCGCATCCTCAATACCCTTGATATCCTCTACACGGCTATTGTTAAAGGAGGTTCCGAAGCTTACAACCAGAATCTCATTTTCGCCGATATTGTCATCATTCAAAGCAGCATCTGCAGATGCATCACCGGTATCTCTTCCGAAATAATCCGGATCGGCATTCACGCCTTCTACCAGTTCCTTCTGGGCATCTGTCAGTGCATCCCAGGCTGCCTTCGCCTCTGCACACTGCTCATCTGTGTCATCGTTTCTCTGCTGAACATAGATCGCATCGATCAGATCTGCTACCTTTGCTGCTGCCTCTGCATCTGCGCTTGCGTCTGCACTTGCATTTGCGGATTCACTTGCTCCTGCTGAAGCTGTTCCGGATTCTGCACTATCTGTACTTGTAGATCCACAGGCGCTGAGCATGGACATCGCAAAAACCAGGACGAACATCAGAGAAAGCACTTTTCTCATCTTTTTCATCTTTTTCCCTTTCTTATGTGAGATTTCTTCCACTTTTCAAACCAAACGATAAAAAAGGCGAGTATCATTCCGGGCGGAAGATCTCGTCTTTTACCTTACAGAAAATCAATAAATCATTTCTATAAAAAGCGCACATTATGCGCCTTTTTGCTCATCAAATGCATACTATCCCCGTGGAAGCAGACTCTAAAAGGGATATCCTCATCTGTGAGAAAGCCGATCCGTGACCGCAGATCAAAAATTCTACATACAGGCAGGTCTCCTGACTTCCTTCTCCGCGGCGGATCTCTTCCCGGTCTCCCAGTGATCTATGATCTGTCGCTCCGGTACACAGTGACGGCATCGCTCCGGATTCCCACCGGATTCCCTTTTCACCTGCCCATTGGCAGACACCTGTATGCTACAAATGCTTTATATCATTTAGTTCCTACTCATTATATAGAGCTCTTTCCCTGATTGCAAGCAAGTATATAAACCCATTCCAAAGTCAAGGCTAACTCATCCGATTTGGATATTTGTCATCCCCTAAGGAGCGTGTTAAGCTTTTAACCAGATAAAGACGTGCACGTATCCAGTAGTTTTTGTTCGCATAATATAAGGGGGTTCATTATGCAGAAATCAAAGGGGGGTGCCTTTAATCTTGGTGGCCATGGATTTGTCATCATCATTCTGGCATTCATATCATGTTACTTATATTCAGCGCTCACATCGGATTCTTTAAATATCGCGATTCCGGTATTCGGCGCAATGGGACTGAATACAAATGCGCTTTATTCCATGTCTACCATCGCTACCATCTTCGGTATTCTGGCATCCATTCTCTTCGGCAAACTGATGAGCATCAAAACAGCCAGCAAGATGTGGGCTTTGTCCATGGTTCTTCTCGGCATCTTTGCCCTGATCTGGTCCCAGACCCATTCCGTAGCAATCTATGCAGTTGGTTATATCGGCTGCTACTGTCTCTCCCTTGTTTCCGCCCAGCTTCTCGGCTATGAAGTAATCGCTTACTGGTTCCCGAAAAAGCGCGGTACGGCAATGGGTATTCTGACAGCAGGCTTCCCGCTTTCCGCTGCAACCACAACAGCTGTCTGTTCCGCTTTTGTAGGAAAGTCCGGTATCGCCAGCTACTATATCACCATGGCAGTTGTTGCCATTGTTGTCGGTATTATCATTTTCCTCTTCGTAAGAGATTTCCCGGAAGAAAAAGGATGCTTCCCGGATAACAATAAAGACTTTGACTTTGAAGCAGCCAAAAAAGAACACGAGGCAAATCTTGCTTATCTGAAAACTTCCAAATGGACGGTTGGCAAATGCCTTTCCACCGGCCGTATGTGGGTTCTTTGGGTTGCTGTCGGTGTAACAGGCTTCCTTTCCATGGGTATTATGGCTAACTTCGTAAACAAATTCATGGAAGCCGGCTATACCATGGGACAGATCCTTCCTATGCTGGGTATCGCAGGCGTACTTGCCATTCCGGGTTCCGTTGTGATCGGCTGGATTGATACCAGATTCAGCACAAAGGTAGCCGGTATGCTGGTTAATGTCGGTGCATGTATCGCCGTTCTCTTTAACCTGACCAGCATCACACCGCTTCACTATCTGTCACTTCCGATCCTTGCCGTTATGCTTGGTGGTTCTTCTAATATGATGGTTTCCTGCACTTCCGCAATCTGGGGACGCTATGACTTCCAGAATGCCTTCCGTGTCATCCAGCCTCTGAACTCTATTATGACAGGCGTTGGTATCACCGTTGTCGGAATCATCGGTACAAATGTGAACTACTATACCGCATATGCATTTATGTTCGGCCTTGCAGTTGTCGGAACAATCGCAATGGCACTTCTGAAGATCGAGCCGATCGACAGTGAAATAAAATAATTAACTTAGTCCTTTCCTTAAACTTCCTATTAATTAATAATCTTAGGCCATGGTAAAAGGCCCTCGGAGAAGGTATCCTTCTTCGGGGGCCTTTGGCCGTCATTGCTGCACAACTCCGATTATAAATTTTTTCTTAAAGGGACGAGAATGATTCTGCCGGATCTAAAACACGCTCTCGCTCGGGGAAAAACCCAGCAGATGCTAAGCTCGAGGTGCATGTTCCATGCCCCCTTGCTAAGCACTGGGGTTTTTCAACGGTTTTTGATCCTGGGCAGAACATCTCGTCCTTAGCAACATGACTCTTTTGCCAACTAGAGTCATCGCCTATCTCAAGAATCCGTTGATGATCTGCTCTTCCGCCTCTGCCTCGGTCAAACCCAAGGTCATCAGCTTCATCAGCTGTTCTCCTGCAATCTTGCCAATCGCCGCTTCATGAACAAGGGCCGCATCCACATCATTGGCTTCCAATCCCGGCACAGCCAGGATCTTACCCTGATCCATGATGATGGCATCGCATTCTGTATGACCGCTGCAGGCTGCATTTCCGACAATCTTGGCATCGAATTTCTGATAGGACTGATCCCTTGCAACAGATCTGGATACTACATCGGCATTTGCTCCTTCTCCGTTCAGGTTTACTTCATAGATACTGATCGCTCTCTGCTCTCCGTGGGTCATCAGCCTTTCTCTTACAACAAGGCTTGCTCCCTTTGCCAGCTCTGCTAAAGTTCTTCTCACGGTATCATCCACACCCTTGATCTGAACCATTTCCATTTCCATGCTGGAATCTTCTTCCATATAAACCTCAGTTCCGGGATTGAGGATTCTTTTTCCGCTGCCGCTTCCGGATCCGTAGTGTTTCTCTACATAGCGAACCTTCGCTCCTTTTCCGACATAGAAGCGATGAATACCGTCATGCTGGGAATCCTGGGAACCGCAGTTGTCAATTCCACAGCCTGCAACGATGGTAACGTCTGCATTTTCCCCGATATAAAAATCGTTATAGACCATTTCCTTGAGTCCACTCTCGGAAAGCACAACCGGGATATGGACACTTTCATTTTTTGTTTCGGCCTTGATGCGGATATCAATGCCGTTTCCCTCTTCCTTAGGGATAATATCAATATTTGCCGTAGACTCTCTGCCTACGGCCTTTCCGTTGGCGCGGATGTTATAAGCTCCCTCCGGAACCGCATGAAGGTCAGCTACCTCTGTCAAAAGTCTTTTTTGAATATCGTCCAGCTTTGCCATTCTTCTCACACCCCTTCCTCAGGATTAAACTTGGAACATTCTTTTGTGATGGAAAAGCTTCCGACCAGCTTCGGCAGAATCTCTTCCTTGCTGCCCTGTGCTTCCAGCTTTCCGTCTTTGAGAACAACCAATTCATCTGCAATATTCAGGATCCTTTCCTGATGGGAAATGATCAGAATCGAGTTTTCCTTACAGTTTTTCCGCATGCCTTCGAATACCTTGATCAGGTTCTGGAAGCTCCAGAGATCAATACCGGCCTCCGGCTCGTCAAATACGGAAAGGGAGGGCGCTTTTGCCAGAACCGTTGCGATCTCGATTCTCTTCAGCTCTCCTCCGGAAAGGCTGCTGTTTACCTCTCTGTCGATATAATCTCTGGCGCAGAGTCCGACTGCTGACAGATACTCACAGGCATCTGCGGGAGAAAGCTGCTTTCCCGCTGCAATCCTGATCAGATCCAGGACGCGGATTCCCTTAAAGCGCACCGGCTGCTGAAAGGCATAGCCGATTCCCTTTCTTGCCCGGTCTGTGATCGACATCTCTGTAATATCCTCTCCATTCAGCAGGATCTGTCCCCCTGTCGGCTTCTCAATGCCGGCGATCAGCTTGGCAAGGGTGGATTTTCCGCCTCCGTTTGGGCCGGTGATCACGATCATCTTGCCATCCGGTATCGTCAGACTGATATCCTGAATGATCTCCTTTTCTTCTCCTTCCGTATCCACGCAGAACGATATATTCTTAAGTTCCAGCATGTATCTTCCTCCTGTTTTCGATCTATCCTTTACTACTTAACGCTTTTCTCTTTACTCCCTTTCTTTTTGGGGTAAAATAAAGAAATCAAACTGAAGTTTAATTATAACATTAATGGCACAGTTAGTTTTGATAAAGAATGATAGTCTTGTCAAACTCAAAGAAGCTCCGCACTAAATTCTTTATCCTTGGAAAGCAGCTCCTGTTTCCGGATGGATACTTCTGCTCTTTCTTCCTTCCGCAAATCGCTTCCTGTGCGCTTTCTACTAAAATTTTAGCTAAGATAAGAAAGAAGGCCTTTTCATGAGAAATTATAAGATTGAAGTACAATATGACGGCAGCCGCTATAAGGGCTGGCAGCTTCAAAAATCCACGCCCGAAACAATCCAAGGAAAACTGCAGCAGATTCTCAGCCGGCTGAGTAATGAAGCTGTCGAGGTGATCGGCTCCGGCCGGACGGATGCCGGCGTTCACGCTCTTGGACAGATTGCCAATTTTCACATCTCTCTTCCGGAAGAGATGTCCGACCACGAACTTCTTCTTTACCTCAACCGCTATCTGCCGGAAGATATTGCGGTTATGGATCTTTCTCTTGTCGATGACCGTTTTCATGCCAGATTTTCCGCAAAAGAAAAGACCTATCGCTACCGGATCCATGTGAGTCCGATTGCCGAGGTCTTTGAAAAAAAATATATTTATACTTATCTTGATTATCCTCTGGACACGGCAGCTATGAAGCAGGCCGCCTCCTTTCTGATCGGGAAACACGATTTCCGTTCCTTCTGTGGGAATAAGCATATGAAAAAATCAACGGTAAGAAATATCTTTGATATCCAGATTTCTGAGATCCGGAATGCCCATGGCCTGAAGGAGATTCAGATCGATTACAGGGGCGACGGTTTTCTCCAAAATATGATCCGCATACTGACCGGCACCCTGATCGAAGTCGGAAGCGGAAGGCGCAGTCCTTCTTCCATGCCGGAGCTCCTTGCCTCCCTTGACCGGGAAAAGGCCGGCTATACCGCGCCGGCTCAGGGGCTTTGCCTGATGGAAGTGAAATATTAAGAAAGGCCGAGACCTTCTGCCCAGGAAGATTCTCGGCCTTTTTCGGCATTGTCATTCAAAAGCTTGCTCCGACTCAAGCTTTGACGTCTTACTATTCTTCAAAAGACATGGCTTCTACATAGTAGTCTGTAAAGTCCTTATGGGTGGAAAGTTCGATGTATTTTGTCTTTTTCTTCAGGTCCTCTGCATCTCTTCTCGCCCTTGCAGAAAATGCCGCAGAAACGGCACCTTCGCCGGCCGCATTTCCCACTGCCCGGGTACGTTCCAGAAGACTTTTTGGAATCAGGCCGATTCTCGCTGCAGAAGCCGGATTCAGATAAGAGCCAAAGCCACCGGCAAGAAGGAGTTTTGCAACATTCCCTTCTTTCAGTCCGGCTTCCTTTAAAAGAACCTGTACTCCCGCTGCAATGGCAGCCTTTGCCAGCTGCAGCCTGCGAACATCTGCCTGGGTGATGATCACTTTGCCGGCCAGGCAAAAATAGGCCCCATCCTCATTTTCTCCCAACTGCTTTGCCCAGATCGGATCCAGATCCTCTTTTTCCGCAAAGCAGCCGCCCTCATCGATCACTTCCAAATCCAGCATCAGAGCCAAAGCATCAATCAGGCCGGAGCCGCAGATTCCCTTAGGCTCTCCCCCGCCAATGACCTTGGCTGCAATTCTTTCTCTGCCGCCTTTTTTTTCCAGGGAAAGTGCTGAAATGGCACCTTCTACCGCCGGCATTCCCATCTCGATCTGGGCTCCTTCAAAGGCCGGTCCTGCTGCCGTGGCACAGCTTAGGATCTCCTTTTCATCTCCCAAAGCCATCTCGCCGTTGGTTCCGATATCCAGAAGAAGCATTTTCTCCTTACTTTTCCGCATCTGCAGGGCAATGATATCCGCTGTAATGTCTCCGCCGACATAGGCAGCGATCGCGGGCAGAAGATAGACCTTTGCTTCTTCCGCGATCTCAAGCCCTAATTCTTTCGCATCATATTCTTCTCCGAAAAGGCTCTCCGGCTGAAAGGGTGCAAAGCCCATTCCGTCCGGCTTTAGACCGGTAAAAATATGCTCCATGACGGTATTTCCGCAAATCGCGGCATAAGCGATCTTTTTCCGATCTATATTGCTTTTCTCGCAAAGCCCTCCGATCATGGCATTGATCTGCCCCAGAATAGCCTCCTGCATCCCATCCAGCTTGCCCTCGATACTCGCCTGGATCCTGGAAACGACATCCGCACCAAAAACCTTTTGCGCATTTGCTTCGCTTACCGTGGCTAACTTTTTTCCTTCCTTTGCAGCTAGTAAATGGCAAACAACCGAGGTGGTTCCGATATCACAGGCCAGGGCATAGGTGACTTTTCCTTCACCCTCCGGCGGGTAATGATAGCAGCTTCCTTCTTCCGCGATCTGCGCCTCTCCTTTTTCTTTCAGGAAAAGCTCCATGCCTCCTTTTGCCTTTGTCTGACAGGCCAGAACTTCTGCCTCTCTGCCTTCCTGTCTGACCTTGACCAGACATTTTCTGCAGCTGCCCGCTCCGCCGCAGGGGCTCTCTATTCCGGATAAGCCCAGCTCCTGACAGACTTCCAGAAGGGTCTTTTCTTCTTTGATTGGGTATTCAATCTCTGCCTTGCCGCTGTGGATGATCAGATTCCCTTGTGGACGGCTTTCTTTTTCCACTTCTTCCTGCTTTAGCCAATCTTCCTTCGGTTCTTTTTCTACTTCTTCCTGCTTCAGCCCTTCCTTCTTATCGAAAAGAACACAACTTACAAAAGCAATGGTTCCCTTCCCATGATAATAGGGCCTTCCTGCCTGTTCACAAACCTCGCTGACCAAAAGACCATAAGCCTCCATAGAGGGCATGGCTGCCAGAGGGTATCTGCAAGCAGTCTTCGGATAGGTACAGGATTCACAAACACTGCAGCATCCGACGGAAAGGGGCAGGCATTCTTCCTGATTCCGCATCCACCTTGCCAGCTTTCGAAAGCGTCTTTTCTGGAGCTTCTCCGCCTTCATCATGCCGGATCCGTCCAGCTCATCCTCCAGCTGGCCTACTGTCTGCACCAGGATTCCCTGCCGAAAAATGCTTGCCTTTTTCGCTGCCTCTTCTATGCTTCCGCAGCCCGGAGGACAGGTCCAGGATTTCCCATACATATGACATTTGCCGGAGGCACACATTTCGCGCACCTCCGGCAGAAAACGCAGTTTCTCCGTATCGATAATCCCAATATCTTCAAAGCCCAGTTCCTTTGCCTTTTCGATCGCTTCTTCTATCTTCATCCCGGATTGCTCTCTTTCCTTTTCCTCTATCGAAATCACCTGTATTCCCATTGTAGACGGAAAAGGAGGGGCTGTCACGGGTAAAATTTTGCCTTTGCGGCGCAGATTGAAACTCCTAATTATCTGAATAAAAAAAAAGAAAGAGAGCCATCGTTTAATGATATGCTCCCTTCCCATAAAGATTTATCAACTTTTCAAAAACATGGATTGCGGCCTCTCATCCTCTTCCTCCATCACGATCCTGCCACCTTCCCATTCAAAGGATCTGAATAATTTCCCTTTATATTCCAGTTCTCCTTCTGTTCCTTCCTCCGGTAGCTTTACCGCCAGATGCTGATAACAGTCAAAGCTGACGATCTTTCCGCTATCTGATAATTTAAACCAGACGATTGGCTGGTTGTCTATCTTCTGCACAAAGGGTCCGGCGCTCTTACTCATTGGCCCTGCTGCATTTGCTGTAAGGTTTGTTGTTTTCTGATATACCGCCTTTTCCTTTAAGCTAGGAGCCTTCTCTGACTTTTTCCGCTTGATGTATTTAGGCAGTTCGTAGCAGGCAAGTAAGGCCAGCAAGCCTAAAAATGAGATGATAAGCCACATTTCAATTTCCTCCTTAGCCTGTTATTGCAGTGCTAACAGAATATGTAAATGCTCCGGTTGATGCATTTCTCTTCACATTTACTGTTAGTTGCATCCCAAAATTTCTCACTCCATTCAGTGAAACCGTTGCCGTTGAATGTGCCTTTGCAGTACTGCTAGAACTGGATTGAGAAGCTGTATCAATCACTACGCTCCCGCTCGCTATCGTATAACCCAAAGACGGAAGCGTTCCTGTACATGATACGATACTAAAAGTTTGAGATGTCTTTGATACTGTTGCTAATTTTGATGCATTTGCTCCACATTTTATATAATAATACATCTTGTATGTACCAGCAGTTGCTCCCTGATTCCAATAAATTTTTCGATTTGAAGAAGTTCCCTCTGAGCCCGAGCTGCTCGATGCTAATGCAGCAGTATTTTCTTCACTATCATCCTCTAAAATTCCGTAGGTTGAATAGGTACCATCTTCGTAAATCTCCAGATAGTGCGTACCGGTTTCATTTTCCACTTCATACTCTTCAACCGGAGAGTTATACATTGCAATCAATTCATCTGTTGTCAACTCTTCTGCATCAACGGTTGCTTCAAAGCCCGCTACATGGCCATCTTCTAAGAGCTGTATATTCGGAAAATTCGACTGCATTTCCTCAAAAGTAATCATCTCTTCATCCTGAGTACTTGAAATTTCTTCAGCAAAAGCCATACCACTCATAGCCATAACTATTGCGGTTACCGAAAAAAGCATTGTAAATTTTTTTATGTGTTTCATTAATTACTCCTCCGCATATGATGTTAAAAATTGTTCTTTTTTACTTCACATCGGTATGGACGTCCCCCGCTGTTTCTATTTACACAATACCTGTTTCCCTTTATAATTTCCAATATATCTTATTATATATTTATATCATTTTGACATTATACCTATGGAATATGATGCACCGTTCGGGTTAGTTGAAAATCCAAGTGCACGTTTGAAGATGTAAATGACCATATTTTTTCTGAACCCCAGATATCTCATCAACCATTCTTTCTACTTGCTTGTATAAAATCGGAGGATCTATGGAACTCAATCAATTAAAATACTTTTCCGCTGTTGCCGAAACTCAGAATATATCTCTTGCAGCAAAAAAATTACATGTCTCCCAACCCTCTCTTAGCATGACTATCGGTCGCCTGGAAGATGACCTAGGCATCCCGCTTTTTGACCGTGTTGGTGGCAAAATCCGACTAAATCGTATCGGTAAAGATCTTTTACAAAATACAAATCAGATCCTGCAGCAAATCGATCAGATGTACGCAAAAGCAGCAGAACACGCCGGTGCTGAAACCGGTGAAGTTTCTTTCGGTATTTGCGAAGCCGGCCTTGCAACACACCTGATTCACACTTATCTTAATCAGCATCCCTCCCTAACCTTCCGCCAAACAATTGGCTCTCGTGATCAGCTATGCCGCCAACTCGAAACCGGCCAACTTGATTTTGCAATTATTAAAGATCTAAAAGCAACTAAAGCAATTGACTGTACGCCCTTGCTTACCGAAGAGATTATGGCTCTGGTGCCGATCAATCACCCCTTAGCCGCTTCCCCTGACCATTGCGTCTCTGCCAAAACATTATTAAATTATCCTTTCGCCTTAAATGCATCAGACCTCTCAACAGATGGCGAATTTCATCGCCTATTCGAAGGATACGAAAAAGAACCAAAGATTCAGCTGATCAGTCAGGAATCGACTGTTGTTAGGGATGCCATATATAGCGGAATAGGTGTTGGCCTTATTTCCGGAGTATTGCTCAACGTTCAAAAATTACAAAATCGCACGTCTCTTTTGAATCACATGGTTGCTTTGCATATCACAGATTCAAATACTGAAAGCATGTTGAGCCTTTCCAGTCTGCATGGAAGATTTATGCCGGCAGCGGCACAGCAGTTTTATGACTTTGTTAAAAAATATTTTCTAGAACTTGAAATTTCATAAAATTACAGCCACAGCTTTTCTAACCGTTGGCGATATACAATAGACGTGCTATACTCGAAAAAAAATACACGAATTAAAAGAAACAGAGAAAGGAGTCGCGCTTATGTGTAATGAAATGAGAAATTATATCATAAGCCAGCTTCAGAAATGAAACTCCCTCTTCTTCCTCAGGTAGCCCGAGAAGGAGATCAAAAATCCGACCGTCCAACCGACCGGAACAACCTGCCAGATGATTTGGATACCAAGGCTTGGTGCCAGGCTAAAGGCCGCCAGGACCCGGATACCAAGGTTGACCAGATTGGCGATTAGGAAGACCTTTACAAAACCCATTCCACGCAACACGCTGTCTGCCAGGGTCTTTAAGCCCAGGATCAGGAAGAAAAAGCCCAGAAAACTCATATAGCCAATCGCGGTCTGCCGCGCCAGCTCTGTTCCGCTCTCGCCCAGAAAAAGATCGACCAGTCTGCCCGGGAAGAGCTCCATCAGCAGCATAATCCCTGCCGCAAAGACAAGATCTGCCAGAAAAGCGGCTCGAAAGCCCTCCTTAATTCTCTTATTCTGCCCTGCACCTAGGTTTTGTGCCACATAGGAGGAGAGGGCACTTGCCATCGATGTCAAAGGGACAAAGGCGATATTTTCTACTCTGACCGCAGCCGAATACCCCGCCAGAGCTTCTGCTCCAAAGGAATTTACCACAGACTGTACCAATAGCATACCGATCGCTACGGTAGACTGCTGGATCATGGAAGGTACTGCCAAAGCCAGCATTTCTTTCACTTCCGAAGAACTAAAATAAGCAAAACGCTCGCTTTCATAGGCCTTCAGCTCGTGAAGGAGAAAGACAAAGGAGAGGATCGCGGAGATTCCCTGTGCGATCAGGGTTGCCAAAGCCGCTCCGAAAACGCCCATCCCCATAGGACCCACCATCAGTAAATCCAGGATCACATTCAAAAGAGAAGAAAAGATCAGCATCGCTAGGGGAATTCCCGATTTTCCCAAGGCGTTGAAGGTAGAGGAAAGGACATTATACATAAAGAGAAAGGGAAATCCCGCAAAATAGACCTTCAGATAAAGCTCTGCCATCTGCAGCACCTGCTCCGGTGTATTCAGCAGGATCAGCAGCCTCTCCGAAAACAGCAGGCCGAATGCAGCAAGAAAAATACTGAAGACCAAAAAACAGATCAGGGCTGTTGCTATGATTTCCTTCATTTTCCTGTAATTTCTTGCACCAAAATACCGGCCGGTGAGCACGGAAGCTCCCAGGCCGGCACCAACAGCCAAGCAGATAAAAATATTCGTTAAAGCAGCCGAGGCTCCGATCGCTGCCAGGGCATTCTGGCTGACCAGACGCCCTACAACGATCGAATCCACCATCTGATAGACCTGCTGAAAAATGTTTCCGATCAGGATCGGAAGGGCAAAGATCAGAAGGGCCTTCATCGGCTGATCCGTAATTAAATACTCGCTATTTCTTTGATTACGCATATCTCTTTCTTTCAGTTTCCAAGCTTCCCTCCCCTTCTTTTTTCAAGAAGGGCAAGGTCTTTTTCCCGCTTTTCTTAAATGAAAAGACAAACAATACCGATAATAAACATGCAGATGCACATGGGCAGGGAGTAGAACATGGATTTCAAAGGATTACATTCTTCTCCGTTTCCGTACTGTGCCGCTACAATACCAACAACAACGAAGGTGGTCAGATCTGCCGGCGGCATTCCCTGTCCTGCTGCCGCAAGATTTGCTCCTGCAAGGGCTGCAATCGTCGGGCTGACGCCAATCGTAACCAGAGCCGGTCCCAGGAAGGAAAAGATAACATTCTGTGCTGTAGACTGGGAACCTGTCAGCATACCGATCAGAACCAGGGCAACTGCACCGCCGATCTTCAGGACATTTCCATTCATGCTCTGGGCAAATACCTGAACGGCATCAATGGAACCAGCCTTATAGAAGCTGCCCAGCATGAAGGCACAGCAAACCTGGATCAGAACAGTCTTTTCTACCTTCTGCCAGCTTTCTCTCAGGATCACGCCTGTATTTGCTCTGATCTTCTTGAAGCAAAGAAAGGCAAAGGCGATCGCCAGGGTGATGGAAAGGACGATGCCATTGGTCATACCCTTCAGAATGGTTGTTCCGCTTAAGGCATCATATAAGGATCCTGCAGCCTCCTCTGCATCGGTCGCGGTAAAGGTAATACTCTTTAAGATAGCCGGGCCAAGATCCACGGAAACCACCGGAATATTTACGGTTCTGAGGAAGATGACCAGGATCAGGAAGAACAGAGGAATCAGGGATTTCCAGTTTGACTTCAGGATCTCTCCTGCACTTTCATCCCGGAATTTAATCTCGATCTCCGGATTAGCCCCCGGTACATTGTCTTTCTTCACCAGAATGCAGGATGCATAAATGGCGATAATGATAAAGATCGCACCGCTGGTAAGGTATCCCAGACGGACAACCGGATCCGGATCTGTTCCGACCAGAGTAGAAGAAAGTGCGATGGACTGGGTGATCGGCGGCATGATCGAACCGATACTTGCGCCCATTACGATGATGGCACTGATCTTTTCACTCTTCAGATTCATAGAAGCCAGAATACCGATGGTCAGAATACCGACTACGGTAGAGGCTGCAATCGCATCGCCCAGAAGAGAGCCCGCGATCATCAGAACGCCCAGAATACAAACAACCAGAATTCTCGGATGCTTTCCGAATTTTGCTGTCAGGGCACCGATTATTGTATCTACTGTTCCCAGATGAATGGATATTTCAGCAAAAATACTTCCTGTGATCGACAAAAAGATGACCCAGGCAAGTCGGTCCAGGCCATCGATCCAGGCTGCTGCCCAGTCTCCCGGATTAAAAATGCCGGCAAGAAACAGTGTCAGAAATCCGGTGAGGATCAATGCGATATCAATCTTCCCTCCAATAAGTGGCAGCTGTTTGATCAAAATGACCGCCAGCAAAAAGACAATAGGTACAATAACTAAGTTCATACTTTCTCTCCTTCACTCTCCATATGATATAAGATGCTAAAAATTTATTTTGCAAGAAAGAATCCTACTTGCAGCAAGTGGGGCTGCTGCTCTTTCGGCATAAGCTTTTCCTATGCAAATCGATTGGGATCAAAGGTGTCAATATTGTAAGACGCCTTTCCTTCTGTGATCAGCTCGGCTAAAAGCTTACCCGTAATGGGGGACAGGGCAATACCGTCTCCTTCATGTCCTGCCGCTACATAAAAGCCTTTTAGATTCGCCATCTCTCCCAGAAGAGGCAATCCGTCCGGTGTATAGGGGCGGAAACCGGAGAAGAAGCGGATCACATCCACATTTTCCAAAGCCGGGAAAAAGCGAATCGCTCTTTTCATCATGACGTCAATGGCTTCAAAGGTATTTTCCTTCTCATAGCCGGCAAACTCTCTGGTTGCACCGATGATCATTCCGCCGTTCTCTGTCTGCTCGATCGACAAAGAAGCGCCCAGGCGAAGGACTCTCTCATCCTTGATCCGATCCGGCCAGAATTTAATGATGTTATAACGGGCACACTGCACTGTCGCCTTCATGAAAAAGCCAACCGGCTCTGTCACTGCAAGCTGTCCCTTACGGGGCTTGATGGGCAGATTTAAGCCTGCCAGCTCGCCTACCTTTCCTGCCCAGGAACCGGCTGCATTAATAATGACATCACTATAGTAATCTCCCCGATCCGTATGAACGCCCTTGACCTGATCCCCTTCGATGATAAATCCGGTCACCGTCGTTTCCGTCTGAATCACAGCACCAAGCTTCTTTGCCGCTCTGGCATAAGCCATGGTCAGATTCAGGGGATTGATCTTGCCGCTGGTCGGACAGTAGAGGGCACCTGCAATATCCTCCGCCAGCTGGGGCTCTAAGGCACAGGCCTCTTCTGCAGAGATCATATGAATATCAATCCCGCTTTCTCTCTGTCTTGTTGCAATATCATTCAGAAGATCCCACTGTACCTGATCCTCTGCCGGCTGCAGGCCTCCTGCCGAAAAATCAAATTCGATCTCATCCCCCAGTTCCTTCTGAATGTCATTGAACATCTGAATGGACTGAACCGCCAGATCAAGCTGGGGTCCGGGCTGCTTGGTATGATAACCGACTACGCCGTCTGTTGCTCCGGCTGAACCGGAAGCAACATCATTCTTCTCCAGAATCAGAACCTTTTTTCCTCTTTTTCCCAATTGCCAGGCGATCGAGCATCCCATAATGCCGCCGCCGACAATGATTACATCTGCATCACGCATATTTCCTCCAAACAGTCTTTCTGCTCTACTCTGTCACACCCACCGGCGTGACATCTCCGCCTGTCTCTACCTTTTTACAGCTTCTACCGACAGACGACTGCATTCTCTTTTTCTCTTAATCCTCACGGAACATGCCGACGGTGATCGGACGTACCGGCATACGCTTATGCTGGGGTAAAATGTCCGCAGGATTTTTTCCTGTTTCTTCTGCGATGATACGCTGGATCAATCTCTCACAGGTTTTTCCCTGACAAAGTCCCATGCCGGCTCTGGTGCGGCGTTTTACACCGTCTACCGTACTTGCTCCGTCATGGATTGCATCTATAATCTCCTGCCGTGTTACTTCCTGACAGCGACAGACAATGATTTCCTCACTACTCATGCTCTTTTTAACCTCTTCATGCTTCTAACCGTATTGATATATTCCTTGGGTACTGCCATGCGGATCACAGCAGTTCCTGCATAAGCCGGAATCTTTGTCACCTTGATGATCTGACCCTGACAAACAACCTGTCCTGCCCGGTCTACGGCTTCTACCAGACTTCCGACCTCCGGAAGGGGCAGATATTCAAAAGGAAAATCAATGGTTGCTTCTGTTTCGGAATAGGACTGATCGATCAGGGTAATGGCCAGTCCCGGACAGTTTGCCACACAAAGGCCGCAGCCTGTGCATTTTTCCTCATGAAGGGTCGGCAAAGAGGTGATCTGCTCCCCGATTTCGATCGCGCCGCAGCGGCAGATCTCCTCACAGGGATTACAGGGGATTTCCTGTACACATTCAATGCAGGCTACCCTGCCCTTCTCCATTCTTGCCTGGCTGGGAATGCCATGACAGGCTGCAAGCTCTGCAGGGGATGGTACGCCTGTATAACGGATTCCTTCCATATTACTGTACCTCCTTCTCTTTGTATTCCTTCATATAAGAAAGCTGGTCATTCTTTGACGCTCTTCTTCTCTCTCCAAATGCACCGGAACGGAGGGTATTCAGTCTTCTCTGAATCTCTGCCCGCTCAAGATCTGCCTCTGTCTCTGAGAGCAGTCCTAAGGAAGCTGCTGCCGCAAGGCCGGCCAGATTGCCTTCCTCCATGGCAGAAGAAGCTTCTTCTACTCCGGTAACATCACCTGCTACGTAAACGCCCGGAACGGTCGTTTCCATATGCTCATCATGCATGGGCACATGGCCTCCGAAGGCCGGAATATAGCAGAATTCGCAGCCTGCCATCCAGAGCAGCTCCGTCATCGGATTCAGTCCGACTGCAAGACAGACCGTATCTGCATCAAATGTCTCTTCCGTTCCCGGGATCGGCTGGAATTTCTCATCCACTGCCGCGATCTCCACATGCTCTACCTTCTTATCTCCATAGGCTCTCTTGATCGTATGACCAACCAGGATAGGAACGCCTGCCCTTCTGATCTTACCGGCATGGACTCCATAGCCTCCGATCGTCGGTGCGCCCTCTACGATCGCCAAAACCTCTGCTCCTGCCTGCATCAGCTGGTAGGAAACGATCAGACCGACATTACCGGAACCAACCATGATCACTCTCTCGCCCGGCAGCACACGGTTTACATTCGCCATAGTCTGTGCCGCACCGGCTCCCATTACGCCCGGAAGGGTAGATCCCGGAAAGGCCATATAGTTTTCCTTGGCTCCTGTTGCAACGATCACCTTCTTGGCGTGTACCACAATATTTTCTCCCTGATAGATCACACCCAGGGAAGTATCCTTCTCCATACCATAGACCGTTGCCTCAAGCCAAACCTCAGCTCCGACCTCTTCTACCTTTTCCAGAAGCTGGCGGCCGATCATATAACCTCTTGTGCCCGCCTTATGCTCCCTTGAGCCGAAAAACTTATGGATCTGTTTAAAAAGCTGTCCGCCCGGCAGACGGTTTTCATCCAATACCAGTACCTTTGCCCCTGCAAGTCTTGCCTGGTATGCCGCAGAAAGTCCTGCAGAACCGGCACCTACAATTGCAATATCCGTTTCTTTAAATTTCATGATTCACTCTGTCCTTTGCTAGCGACTTTACCTACGCCTTCCTGTTCCTCTACTCTCATTCCATCCTGAACGGGAGTGACACAGGTTCTTGTATTCGGTACCCCATCGACGATCATCTTACAGTCTGTACAACGTCCGATCGCACAAAAAATGCCTCTCGGCTCATGCTTTTTCTGGGTTGTACGGAAGGATTTGATCCCGGCATTGATCAATGCCGCTGCGATCGGCTCGCCCTTGAGAGCCTCGATCGGCTGACCGTTATAGTAGATTGTGACCTTCTCAGACGTATCTAAGGTATCTAATATAGGATGTTCTATGACTCGCATTTTGTTAACCTCCTAAATAACGAGATATAAAAATTACTTTTTATTTTATTATAAAAAAAAATCAATAGCAATTCCTACGCCCCTTTTTCCCGCCTCATTTCCTTATTTTCTATAAATCCCCTTCTTTTTCCTTCAAAAAAGACCATTTCCCCACTTTTCTTTTTTGATAGGATTGTCTGAAAATTTAAGGTATAATAGGAGCATATTGATTAGTAACCTGGGAGAAGGCGCCCGCGTCTTTTCCTCGTTATCGCGGCGGCTGTCCCTTGGCTTTGTGGCCAGACATTCTGCCTGCGACAAAAAAGGAGGACTTGTAGAATGAGTTTTGATAAAAGTAAATCCCCGATCAAATTACCCAGCTTTGATATCACAGACAAGGTAGCCATCATTACAGGCGGAACCAAGGGTCTGGGCTATGCCATCGTTATGGCCTACGCTGCTGCAGGCGCAAAGGTTGTTATCACATCCAGACATCAGGATGACTGCGACAAGGTTGCAGACGAAGTGATCGCCCTTGGCGGAGAAGCCCTCGGCGTTGCTACCGATGTACAGGATAAGGAACAGATTGAGAACCTGATTCAGAAGACCGTTGAGAAATTCGGCCGTCTGGATATCATGGTAAACAATGCCGGTGTTGCCATCACAAAGAAGATCATCGATGTAGAAGAAAAGGACTATGATACCGTTCTCGACTCTAACCTTAAGAGTGTTTACTTCGGTTCCCAGGCTGCTGCCCGTCAGATCATCAAACAGAACGAAGCCGGCGAAGGCTTTGGCGGTAAGATCATTAACATGTGCTCCATCGGCGGTATCAAGGGAAACAACGGCGTTGCTACCTACGGTGCTTCTAAGGCCGGTGCCATTAACCTGACCAAGTCCCTTGCCTGGGAGCTTGCAAGATACGGCATTACCGCAAATGCGATCTGCCCCGGTTATGTTATTACAGAGATTAACCGTGCTCAGCTGGAAGGCACAGAGTTCGGTGCAAAGCAGCTGAAGAACATCCCGCTGAGACGTTTCGGTACAGTGGATGAGGTTGCAGCCCTCGCTCTTTTCCTTGCTTCCGATTCCTGCAATATGCTTGATGGTGAAGCGATTGTCTGCGATATGGGTGCAACGCTTGGTGGAAATGTTTAAGCTGCGGGCTTGAGCAAAAGGATTTGCTACGGCTATGAAACAAAGGCTGAGAATGATTCTGCCGGATCAAAAACACGCTCTCGCTCTATATCGTATCGCTTTAGCGATGCGATGTACGCGAGGCGCCATCGTGCAAAGCACGATTTAAAATGGCGCCGGAGACCTTACGGTTTTTAATCCTAGGCAGAACATCTCAGCCTTTTCTTTTTTGGCATCTCGCATAACAAAAGGAGCTTTTCCGCCGCGGAAAAGCTCCTTACATGTTAAAAAGCTTTGGAGGGGACCAAAGCTTTTTAAGGAAGTAGGTTTTATGTACTATTAAAAATGAAAAGGGGGTAAGCATCTATTCGATGCTCTTGTCAAATTATCGAAGTTCCTATTATGAGGGGGGAATCGGAACTCCCTTTGACGAGACTTATAATACCAAGAACTTTCCTAAAATGGAAATGCCACAATCCTATATTTCTATTCGATTTGGTAATAGTAGACTACCTGCTTTCCTCTCTTCCTTCCCGTTTGTTATTTAATTATCAAACTGTCTGATAATATATGAGTTAGCATCAGCTAATTTGACATTTTTTAAACTATTATTGCAATAATCTGTCAATTGAAAGATAATGTTTAAGACTTTTGGTAACAAGAATATGAAGGGGGAATTACATGAAACGCGACACTTCTTGCGATTTATCCTTAATCAAGGACCTTCTGGATGAATACGGCTCCGTCAAAGGAAGCCTGATCACGATTCTCCAGAAAACACAGAGCATCTACGGCTATCTGCCTGAGGATGCCATCTATTACATTTCGGAAAGAACAGGAAACTCTCCTGCCAAGATCATGGGCTGTGCAACCTTCTACGCCCAGTTCCGTCTGAATCCAATCGGCAAATATCTGATCTATCTTTGCAAGGGAACCGCCTGTCATGTCAACAATTCTGATCTGATCGGTACCACCATCAAGGAAGAACTTGGCATCGGTGACGGTGAAACAACAGAGGACGGCCTTTTTACCCTTGAGCATGTCGCCTGTCTCGGCTGCTGCTCCCTTTCTCCGGTCATGATGATCAACGGAGAAACCTATGGCTCCCTTACCCCGCAGAAGACCATCGAGATTCTGAATGAGTACAGAAAGAGGGAGGCGAGTGATTCATGAAACTGATCGTTGGAGAAGGCAGCTGCGGTATTGCTGCAGGTGCTGCTAAAGTATATGAAGGATTAAAAAATGCTCTGCAGGAAGGCGACAATATCGAGCTTGGCATTACCGGCTGTATCGGTATGTGCTATCTGGAGCCGATTGTCGATATCTATAATGATGACGGATCCCTTTTTGCCCGTCTGGTAAAGGTTCCGCCCCAGAAAGCTGAGACTATCGTTTCTGCTATCCGTGACTGGAAGATTGACGATATCAAGCCTCTTATGATCACAAATGATGATGCTTCCTTCCTGAATCAGCAGACCAGGATCGTCCTCCGCCACTGCGGTCTGATCGATCCGACTGACATTGAAGATTATAAGAAAAATGACGGTTTCCAGGCTCTGGAGAAGATGCTCTCTTCCATGACGCCGGAAGAGGTCATTGAAGAAGTAAAGATTTCCGGTCTCGGCGGACGAGGCGGTGCCGGTTTCCCGACCTGGTTTAAATGGAATGCTGCCCGCAATGCAGAAGGTGATGAGAAGTTCCTGATCTGTAATGCGGATGAGGGTGATCCCGGCGCCTTCATGGATCGTGCCGTTATCGAGGGAGATCCCTATAACCTGATTGAAGGTATGCTGATCGCAGCCTATGCCATTGGCTGCGAGAATGCCTTTGTCTATGTTCGTGCCGAGTATCCTCTGGCCATTGAACGTCTCTCTGCTGCCCTAGCCATTGCAGAAGAAAAGGGCTACCTGGGTGATCACATCCTGGGAAGTGACTTCTCCTGCCATATCCATATCAAGGCAGGTGCTGGTGCCTTCGTCTGTGGTGAGGAAACGGCTCTGATTGCCTCCTTAGAAGGCGAGCGTGGTATGCCGAGATTAAAACCGCCCTTCCCGGCACAGAGTGGCTATGAGAGCAAACCTTCCAATATTAATAATGTAGAAACCTATGCCAATGTTTCCTGGATCATCTTAAACGGCGGCGCAAAATTCGCGGAAATGGGAACGGCCGGCAGCAAGGGTACCAAGGTATTTGCCCTCAGCGGCAAGATCAAAAGAGGCGGCCTTGTTGAGGTTACCATGGGCAAAACCCTGCGTGAAGTCATCTTTGACATCGGCGGCGGCGTTCGTGACGGAAAAGAATTTAAGGCCGTTCAGCTGGGCGGACCTTCCGGCGGCTGTGTTCCCGCTTCTCTTCTGGATACCCAGATCGACTACAAGGCCCTTCAGGCAACCGGTGCCATCATGGGTTCCGGCGGTATGGTCGTTATGGATGACTCCACCTGTATGGTTAACATGGCTAAATTCTTCCTGGATTTCACATCTAAGGAATCCTGCGGAAAATGCGTGCCCTGCCGTATCGGTACCAAGCGTATGCTGGAGATCCTGACCAGGATCACAGAGGGCAAGGGCCGTCCGAATGATGTAGAACTTCTGGAAGAACTCTGCCTGGGCATCAAGGACGGTGCTTTATGCGGACTCGGACAGACTGCACCGAATCCGGTTCTGACCACCATCCGCTATTTCCGTGATGAATATGATGCTCATATTAAGGATAAGACCTGTCCGGCAAAACAGTGTCCGGATCTGATCACCTACACCATCAACAAGGAAATCTGTATTGGATGTACGGCCTGTGCGAAGAACTGCCCTGTCAATGCCATTCACGGTGAGATCAAAGCACCACATGAGATTGATCAGGATGCCTGCATTAAATGCGGCAGCTGCTTCGAAAAATGTCGTTTCAATGCAATTTCCAGAATTTAAGGAGGTGATCTTTTTATGGAATATATCAATATTACAATCGATGATAATGAATTAACTGCACGAAAAGGTCAAACGATCCTGGAAATCGCAAGAAGAAACGGTATCGATATTCCGACCCTTTGCAATGATGAAAGAGTAAAACCCTACGGTGCCTGCGGACTTTGCGTCGTAGAAGCAGAAGGAAATCCCAAGCTTCTCCGTGCCTGCGCAACCACTGCCTCAGACGGTATGAAGATCCATACGATCTCAGACCGTATCCTGAAGGCAAGGAAAATCGCCATGGAACTGATCATGAGTGACCATTCCGGCGACTGCCGCGGTCCCTGTACCCTGAATTGTCCGGCCGGAACAGACTGCCAGAGCTATATCAAGGAAATCGCTGAGGGTAATTATACAGAAGCGGTAAAGATCATTCGTGAGAAGATCCCCCTTCCGAGCTGTGTCGGCAGAATCTGTCCCCGTCCCTGCGAGGCTGCCTGCCGAAGAAATATGATCGACCTTCCGGTCTCCATCTGCTCCCTGAAGCAGTTTGCTTCCGATCAGGAATATGCCAAGGAAAGACCCTATATTCCGCCTGTTGCACCGGATACCGGCAAGAAGGTCTGTATCATCGGTGCCGGTGTTGCCGGTATGACGGTCGGCTACTTCCTCCGCATCAAGGGACATCAGATCACTATCCTGGATGCCATGCCGAAGAACGGCGGTATGTTCCGTTACGGTATTCCGAACTACCGTCTGCCGAAGAATGTTCTGGAGCAGGAGATCAATATCCTCCGCTATATGGGCATCACCTTCCGCAACAATGTCTTTGTCGGACGTGACGTTCAGCTGCAGGATCTGCGCAAGGAATATGACTCCGTTGTCGTTGCAATCGGTGCCTGGAAGGATTCTCCCCTTCGCTGCAAGGGTACCGAGCTGGAAGGCGTTACCGGCGGTATCTCCTTCCTGAGCAAGATCGGCCTTGGTATTAAACCGGAAGTCGGCACAAATGTCGCTGTTGTCGGTGGTGGTAATACTGCCATGGATGCCTGCCGAAGTGCTGTCCGTCTCGGAGCAAAAAATGTCTATGTCATTTACCGTCGTACCAGAGACGAAATGCCTGCCGAGGATCTCGAAGTAAATGAAGCCATTGAAGAGGGTGTTCAGTTTAAATTCCTGACCAATCCGGAAGAAATTATCGGAGAAAACGGTCATGTAAAAGCCCTGAAACTGCAGTGCATGGAACTTGGCGAGCCGGATGCCAGCGGCAGACGGAAACCGGTTCCGATCGAGGGCAAATATGAGACCCTTGAGGTAGATACGGTTATCGGCGCCATCGGACACGGACTTCGTCCGGAAGGCTTTGAGGAACTGGAGACTTCCCCCTCCGGCAATATCGAAGCCGGTATCGCTTCCTTCCGTACTTCCATGGACGGTGTCTTCGCAGTCGGTGAAGCAACCAATAAGGGCTCTTCCATCGCGATCGAGGCCATCGGTGAAGCAAGACGGGCCGTAGATCAGATTCATGCTTATATGTATGACAAGACCACATTCTATAAGACTCCCTTCTACTCTGAGAAGAAGGTTTCCGAGAAGGATCTGGCTGACAAGCCCCGCATCCCGCGTCATCATATGCCAAAGAGATCCCGCGAGCTGACCAAGCTTGACTTCCAGGAGATCAACTTCGGCTTCTCCGAGCAGGAAGCACATGACGAGGCTCTCCGCTGTCTGGAATGCGGCTGCAGTGATTACGGTCATTGTACCCTGATCAAGCGTGCAAACCAGCTTCCCATCCATCCGAAGAGACTGGAGGGCGAGCAGCATACTTCCTATAAGGAACAGAGACTGGAGATCATTGAAAGGGATCAGGGCAAGTGTATCCTCTGCGGACTCTGTGTCAGAATCTGTGAAGAGACAGCGAAACAGGGTATTCTCGGTCTGGTCGGCCGAGGCTTCAATACCGTTGTAAAGCCCGAATTCCGCTACAATTCTACCATTCAGGTTTGTAAGGACTGTAAGCTCTGCTTCGATGCCTGCCCGACTGGTGCGCTGAAGCTGGTGGATGAGAAGGAATGAGACCAATGAAATAATTATAAAGCACTCCGGCTCCCCTTTGCGTCATGCAAAGGGGAGCCTTCTTTATGGATTTTGCTCCAGATATGCTTCTAGAATTATAGATAAAGCATACAAAAGTAAAGAGCACAGCTAAATTGACGGGTTTCATGTCGCTTGTTATGATGGATATGAATGCAAAATAAACGGAAGGAGTGTCACCATACCCGTGGAAAAACTGATAGATATTACGAGTGATCAGGTTGCTCCCTACCTCGATTTACTCTTAAAAGATAAATCAAGCAAAAGAAATATCATCTGGGCAACCGACACCTACGACTCTTATGGGAGCGGCTTCAATGACAAAGAAGAGATTACAAAAATAATGCTCCTATATCACCCTGATATCATAAAGCCACGTATCCAGAAATCACTGGAAGATCAGCAGGCGCGAACAAGGAAAAAGGCAGAGGTCTTCACTCCGGTGTGGCTCTGCAATCAGATGAACAACTATTGCGATGAAGAATGGTTCGGCAGAAAAAATATATTTAATACAGAAAATAAGGATCACAGCTGGATTGTGGTAGAAGATAAAATCGTATTTCCTAAGGATAAGAACTGGAAACAGTATGTAGATTCCAGAAGATTGGAAATCACCTGCGGTGAGGCTCCCTATCTCGTATCCCGATATGACGTTTCTAGCGGAGAAATGATTCTGCCACCGAAACGCCGGATTGGACAGTTGGATCGAAAGCTCCGCATCGTAAACGAAAATGCAAAAGACTACGATGAATGGGTGACCTGGACGATTCGGGCCTTTGAAGCTTCTTACGGATACGAATACCAGGGAGACAATCTCCTGATTGCACGAATCAATCTGCTGCTGACCTTCTTTGATTATTACAGAGATCGTTGGGAAAAGGAAGCTGACGAAAAACTGCTTCTGACAATCGTGAATAAAATCGTCTGGAATATCTGGCAGATGGATGGTCTCAAAGACACTGTGCCACTCGGAAAGCCCTATGAAGAATTTCATCAAATGACACTGTTCGATATGTTTTTAGAAGAAAGTGAACAGACGAAAGAGGAAGCCGAGGCAGTACCATGCAAAGCCTTTAACTGGAGAAGCAATAACTCCATTACGTTTAAGAAGCTGAAGGGAGATGTGAATGTGGGAAAGAAATTATTTGATTTTGTAATAGGAAATCCTCCGTATCAAGAGGATAATACTGATTCAACACGAAAGAAACCTATATACAACGTATTTATGAACGAGGTATATCCTATAGCTGATAAAGTTGAGCTAATAACACCAGCAAGATTTTTGTTTGATGCTGGTCAAACGCCGAAGGACTGGAATAAACAGATGCTCAGCGATGAACATTTTAAAGTTCTTTATTATGAAAGTGATGCCACCAAGATTTTCCCTAATACGGATATTAAAGGTGGGGTAGCCATAAGCTACCGTGATGCAACATCAGTATTTGATCCAATTGGTGTTTTTACAAAATCAGAGGATCTGAATCGTATACTTACAAAGGTGAGAAAACATCAGGATAAATCCATGGAAACTATTGTGTCAGCCAGAGGTTGTTACAGACTCACCGATATATTTTTTAAAGATTTTCCAGATGCCGTTACTCGTGTCGGAAAAGGTACAGGAAATATGATTGTGTCCAATATTTTCGATAAGATTCCAGAAGCATTTTTGGATGACGTGCAAGATAGTGACAAATATGTAAAAATCATAGGAAGAGAAAAAAACAAACGAACTGCCAAATTTTTAGATTCAAAATACGTAATCGATAATGGATATATTAATACATATAATGTTTTGATATCTGAAGCAAACAACAAAGGTGAGTTTGGTGAGACATTAGTGGAACCACAAACATCGATGCCTGGTGAAGGCGCTACAGATACATTTATTAGCATCGGGTTCTTTTCCTCAATCACGGAATCCTTAAATGCAATTAAATATCTTAAATCAAAATTTTGCAGAACTATGCTGGGTGTAAAAAAGGCTACACAACATACGGCGAAAGCTGTGTGGGAATACGTTCCCCTTCAAGACTTTACCCCCCCCCAATCCGACATCGACTGGTCAAAATCCATCCATGAAATTGATCTTCAGCTCTACAAGAAGTATGGCTTGAGCGATGAAGAAATCAATTTCATCGAAACGAATGTAAAGGAGATGGCGTAAATGGCAAAAATCAATATTAACACTGCCCAGAGGGTTGTTCCGATGATTTATGCCTACACCACTCCGGAAATTCGCAGACATGATGGTTGGACAAAGATCGGATATACCGAGCAGGACGTAATGAAGCGTCTGGATCAGCAAATGCATACTGCTGACATCGAATACAAGCTGGAATGGCAGGGCATGGCTGTCTACGATGACGGTTCCGGAGAGGTATTCCATGACTCTGATTTTCATGCCTATCTTTCCAAGAACGGCATCGAAAGAAAACCCCAGACCGAGTGGTTTAAAATCCTGCCGCCGCTTAGTCAGAATATGTTCTACACATTCAAGGCCGACCGTGGACAGATTCAGGGTACGGAAGTCATCGATTATACGCTAAGACCCGAACAGGAAGAAGCGGTAAGCAGTGCCCTCGACTACTTTGGCTCCCACGAGCATGGACAGTTCCTTTTCAATGCAAAGCCGCGTTTCGGTAAGACCCTGGCAACCTATGACCTCTGCAGGCGGCTTCATGCTATCAATATTCTGATTGTTACCAACCGTCCGGCGATTGCAAACGGTTGGTACGAGGACTATGAGAAGTTCGTTGGCGTAAAGTCCGGCTATCACTTTGTAAGTAGCGTAGATGGAATCCAGGGAAAGCCCTATGTTATTTCCAGAGATGAATATCATAAGATTGCTGCTCATGCATCTGACGATGAGTTTTGCGGCTGCATAGAATTTGTATCCTTACAAGATCTGAAAGGCTCCCTCTATTTCGGTGGCCAGTATGATAAGCTACATGAGATCTGCGGCGATAAGAAGCATCCGATGCTCTGGGATATTCTTGTAATTGATGAGGCTCACGAGGGTGTAGATACCTATAAGGCGGATGTTGCCTTTGACCGGATCCATCGTAAATACACATTGCATCTGTCCGGTACGCCGTTTAAGGCTCTGGCAAATGATAAGTTTGACCAGAAGGCTATCTATAACTGGACCTATGCAGATGAACAAAAGGCAAAGCGAGAATTTGTAGCGAAACTCGGACAGGAGAACCCTTACGGCAAGCTCCCGCAGCTTAACATGTTCACCTACCAGATGTCGGAAATCATCAAGGATAAGCTGTCTCAGGGTGTCGAAATCAATGGCGAAACGGCGGAATATGCCTTTGACCTGAATGAATTCTTTTCTACCAATGCATCCGGTAAATTTGTTTATGATGACTCCGTGGACAGATTCCTGGATGCCATGACCGAACAGGATAAATTTCCCTTTTCTACCCCGGAACTGCGTAATGAGCTAGGGCATACCCTGTGGCTGCTGAACCGCGTGGATTCTGCCAAGGCTCTGGCAAAAAAGCTACAGGAACATCCGGTATTTAAAAATTATGAGATCGTTCTGGCTGCAGGTGATGGAAAGCTGGATGAAGACCAGGAGGCAGACGATAAAGAGATCAAAAAGGCATACGATAAAGTCACGAATGCCATTCGCAAGTTTGATAAGACGATCACTCTGTCCGTAGGCCAACTGACTACCGGAGTCACGATTCCGGAGTGGTCTGCCGTCCTTATGCTGTCCAGTCTGAAAAGCCCGGCACTGTATATGCAGGCTGCATTCCGTGCGCAGAACCCCTGTCTCTTCTCTAACGGTAAGGAACAGTACCGTAAAAAGAATGCTTACATCTTTGATTTCGACCCGGCAAGAACACTGATTATCTATGAGCAGATTGCGAATGGACTTTCAGAGGATACATCCGGCGATAAGGGAGACTCCGATACCAGAAAACAGCATGTACGGGAACTGCTGAACTTCTTCCCGGTTGTCGGTGAGGATGAGAACGGCGAGATGATCCAGCTGGATGCAGAAAAGGTTCTCTCGATCCCCCGTAAGCTGAAATCTCAGGAAGTTGTCCGACGTGGATTTATGTCAGATTTTCTCTTTCAGAATATCGGCCACATTTTCAATGCACCGCAAGCAATCATCGATATCCTGACGAGCATGGAGGCTGTCAAAGAACCGTCTGCTCCGCTTGGTGTGACTCCGGATACCGCCGAGGAGTTATCCGTGGATGAGACCGGTGAGGTAACGCTGGATACCGATTATGTAATCGGCAAGGCATCCGACCTCTTCGGAAGCAAAATCTTTGACACGGACTCTATTAACGACAAACTTGCGGATGTTGTTGAAAAATATGATGATAAGAAGACCGATAAAAAGCCGGAAGATGCTCTGATCGATAAGCTTTCGAAGACCTTCAAAATCGAGGTCACGGATCATGTCATTCAAAAAGCCACTGAGGAATACGGAAAAGACCTCTCCGCATCTACAAAGAAGAATCTGGAACGGAAACTACAGACGGAAACTCATGCCGTAGTAGGCAAGGCTGTCGGTGACTTCCAGATTCAGCAGAGAATCCTGGAAAAGGAGCGCGAGGAGAAACTTGCAGAAGCAAGGACCAGAGAAGAAATACAGAAAGTAAATCAGCACATCGAGGAGCAGAAACAGCAGGCTGTTGAAACCCTGCAGCAGACCATCAAAGAGTCTGTTGATACCTTTATCGAGACTGCCGGGCAGACTGTTGTTGAAACTGTAGAAACCGAGAAGCGTGAACAGAAAAGACGCTCTATTGAGGACGGCATCAAGGATCACCTTCGCGGATTTTCAAGAACGATTCCGTCTTTCCTGATGGCCTACGGTGATGATGATACCACATTGGAAACATTTGATCAGATCATCCCTGATGAGGTATTTAAGGAAGTGACAAGTATTTCCCTGAGCCAGTTCCGACTGCTTCGTGACGGCGGACAGGTAAAGAATCCGGAAACCGGCATAATGGAAGATTACTACGGTCACCTCTTTGATCCGGTTGTATTTAATGATTCTGTACGGGAATTTCTTGCAAAGAAAATTGCTCTGGCAAATTATTTCGATGAGAAAAATTTGGAGGACATCTTTGATTACATTCCTCCGCAGAAGACCAACCAAATCTTTACTCCGAGGCGAGTTGTAAAGGACATGGTTGACCGACTTGAAACAGAAAATCCCGGCTGCTTCGATGATCCGGACAAAACATTCGCCGATTTGTATATGAAGTCCGGTATGTACATTACGGAAATTATAAGCCGTCTGTATCAGAGCGAACGCATGAAGCAGCTCTATCCGAACAGCGCAGAGCGATTGAATCACATTTTCGCCAAACAGGTATTTGGCTGTGCGCCTACGGAAATCATTTACCGCATTTGCTTGTCCTATATCCTAGGATTCAGCAAAGATGTCAAAATCAGCAAGCACAACATCAAGCTGTGCGACACCCTAAAATATGCAAAAGAAGGCACACTAGAGGAAAAGCTCCGTGAGCTCTTTGAACTGTAAATCGTTATCTGAAAAAAGAATCCGGCGTCACCGCCGGATTCTTATAGTTATAAGATAAATTTTATTGCTGGTTAAACTCCGCTTTACTCTTCCTTCCCCAAATACTCCGCTGCACTGATGCCTGCCGTATATCCACTCGCAATGGCCCAGTTACATTCATTGGTTGCCATGAGGCGGTTATCTCCCTCCTCCTCTGACTTCAGGAACCAGCCCGATGCATTGTCTCCGGCTGCATATAAGCCGGGGATCAGGCCGCTCTTGTCTGCATTGTAGACCTCTGCCTTGCTGTTCACCAGCATACCGCCAAAGGCTCCGTCACAGGCCAGCTTGCCATAGATAGCATAGTATGGGCCTTCTTCGATCTTGCAAAGGGTGTCCGGTCTCTTCCCGAAATCCGGATCCTCTCCCTTTTCGCAATAGCTGTTATAGTTCTTGATGGTCTCCAGGAAGGCTTCCTTATCGATTCCGCAAAGCTCTGCCAGCTCCTCTAGGCTGTCTGCTTTTTTCAGAGGTGTATCCAGCTGGGCTTCTTCCTCAAAATCCTGGTCGAAGAGGCTGAGGACACCTGCATCCGGTCCGTGCAGAAGCTTTTCTTTGATCTTTTCCTTGGTCTTGCTGTCGATGATAGAATAAGCGATTCTTCCCGGCTGATGGTACATTTTCGCAGCACCGCCGCCGAAAACGCTTTCATTTACAAAACGCTTTCCGTCCAGATTTACATTCACAACCTCCGGCTGATTCTGCACCATGAAGAGGGTGAAGCTGAAGGGATGATGTACCGGTCCGAATACATTTGCCGTAAAATTCTTCTCATCCAGATAAGCGCCGGCACTCTTTCCGAGTCCCATGACATCTCCGGTATTGGACGGAACTGCGAAACGGTGGGTATGCTCGTCGCTATCCTTTCCGTAATACTGGGGTGCATGCTTACGGAGAAGAGCTTCATTATTTGCAAAGCCTCCGGTACAGCTGATAATTGCCTTGCAGCTGATGTGAACCTCGCCGCCTGCATCCTCTGCCAGAAGACCGCAAACCTCTCCCTTCTCGTTCTTTTCGATGGAGACTGCTCTATGGCCGGTCAGAAGGGTTACTCCAAGCTCTTCAAAATGATCGGTGAGGATCTTCTCCATAACAGAAGTACTTCTTCCCGGTCCGATTGCCTTGTCCCTGTTCTTCAGATTAAAGTAGCTTCTCTGCTTTAATTCCAGTTCCATGCCGCCCGGTCCCATCTGGGGTCCCCAGAGCTCATCGACTCTTTCGTCCAGATTTCTGAACCATTCAAAGAATTCAGAGGGGGCTTCCTTGGCCATTTTCAGGATGCCCGGATCCAGTTCCTTCTGGATTCTTTCCATGGCCTTCGCCATATGAGGCGGCATCGGCGGTCTCTTATCTTCTTTCTTTCCTTCTTCCTTTACCGGAACGCTGAAGCCGGCAAACCAGCCGCTTCCGCCGTATTTTTCTGCCTTTTCCAGAAGAATGACCTTTTTTCCTGTCAGGTCTGCTGCCTTTGCTGCTGCGACAATTCCCGCAGCGCCGGCTCCCAGAACGAGGAGATCTGTCTCATATTCGATTCTCTCATGAGGGGTAACTTCCTTTTTCTCCCCCACTTTTTTCACCGCTGCGACATTGCAGACGGAAGCACATTTTCCACAGTCGATACATTTATCTCCATCAACCTGATAGCCTGTTCCTACGTAATTAATGGCTTCCTTCGGACATTCCAAAGCACAGTTGTGGCAGCATAAACACATATTTTGATCAATCTGATACATCGTTTCTCTCCTTATAAAATCATGGCTCTTGCATAGGCCTGTCTGCTGCAGACCTGTACGTTTCCTGCCCCGATACAGTCTCCGATCGGATAAAACTCTGCCGCAGCTCCCGCATAGGACAAAGCTTCTTCTCTTAAGGCTTCGTGGCCTCCGCAGATCAGGATATCATCTCCTTCGATCTGATATTCCTTTCCTTCCTGATCCAGATAGGTCACGGTATGATCCTTCACTTCTTTTGTTGTGACATTGACAAGGCTTGTGAATTTATCATATCTTTCCCATTCGGCAGCCTCTCTGTGGGAGCCGTCCGGATATTCCTTTACAAAGCTCATGGTAATGTAATGCAGACCGCTGCAGTCATGGGCAACCTGATCCTGTCTGGTCAGCATGGTCACCTGATGTCCCTTTCGAAGGAGATGGATGGCCGTTTCAATGCCGGTTTCGGAACCACCAATGATGATGACATGTTCACCCAGACTTTCTTCCTTATCCCAGGCTTCATCGCAGGTCTGATAAAGGGCCTGACCCTTTTCATCCCGAAGGCCTTTGATAGACTTCGGCAGCTTGGGAACGGCTCCTGTTGCTGCGATCACGGCATCAAAGTCTTCTTTTTCCAGTTCTTCCGGGCTGATATGGCAATTCAGCTTTACCTCAACCTTTTTCTCCTCCAGCTGTCTGATCAGCCAGTTTTTATAATTTTTCAGCGGCCATTTGAAATCAAAATAGTCCGCATGCAGAAGCTGTCCGCCCAGACGGTCTGACTTTTCATAGAGGGTTACCTCATGTCCTCTCTCTGCCGCAATGATGGCAGCTCTCATACCTGCCGGGCCTCCGCCGATTACGGCAAGTCTCTTCTTTGTCGGACTCTCTTCTACCAAAATGGGCAGATCATGGCTGAGTCCGTGTCTCGGATTCACGCTGCAGAAAGCAACCCAGGGATCCGGTTTTCTCTGAATGGTTCCGTGGCATTTATTACATTTCAGACAGGGAGTAATGTCTTCTCCTCTGCCTTCTGTCATCTTCTTTCCGTACTCGGGATCGGCAATAAAGGCTCTGGCCGCACCAAAGAGGTCGCATTTGCCTGCTGCCAGGATTGCTTCCATCTCGTCCGGTTCCTGAAAGCCTCCGATCGGCTCTAAGAGGGCCGTGATGCCTTCCTTCTTCATTCTTTCGGCAAAGTCTACTGCCGGATGCTCTCCCTGCATAAAGTTAAAGCCGGTTGGATGGGAACGACAGCCGTCATGCTCCCTGATCTGGAAGATATCCACATCCTGGTCGATCAGCTTACAGAAGGTCATAACCTCATCCGATGTAATGCTGCCGGCAGAAGGTCCATAGCCCCAGGGCTGTTCCCAGGCGATCTCTGCCTCTGTAATAAAGGATCCGCCGAAACGCTCCTTTACCGCTGCATAGATCTCACGGATAAATCTGGATCTTGTTGTTACGGTATCGTTGGAATAGTCCCCTTCCCGGTTTCCTTCATGCGGCAGGATCTCCATATCGCAGCGCATGGTCATGCCATCGTAGCCGAGATTCTTATAAAGCTGCATTTTCTTTACAAAGTTCTCGATCACCTCCGGGATTCTTTCCTCCGGAATCGGCTGATCCATCTCTCTTCCCTTGCCCGGTTTTGGCGGTCCGGGCTTGGGTCCTCCGTAAAGGGAAAATCCATCCGGCCAATCTACCTCGGCACATACCAGCAGCTTGGATCCGTAAAAATGGATTTCCTCTGCCAGAAGGGAAAAATAATTCTGATTACTGGGATCATGCAGATCAAAGGACTGCATATGGGTAAAGTCCATGTGATCCGGTCCCTTATGCTGATCCGGATTGCACCATTCCGCAATCGTTACAATGGCTGCTCCTCCCTTTGCCAGACCGGAATGGAAGGCTCTGTAGCCTGCTGCCGGAAAAGGCTCTGATCCCTGCAGGGTATGGGGAGAGGCATTTGGATAAACCATACGGTTTTTTAAAACATGATCACCGATCACAACCGGTGACAAAAGCTTTTTATATGTCTTTTTCATCTTATTCTTTCCTTTCACTTTTTATTATTCAAAAGAAGCATATCCCTTTTATAACCGCTTTTCTTCTTACTCTACTATAGCCTGTATAACAAGACCTTTGAAGACGGTTCTTACGGAATATGCTTCTTTTTTATATAAGCAGATAGCTTATGCTTCTTTTGCTGCCTTTCTTGCGTTGATCTCTGCTCTCATCTGATCAACCTTTTTCTGCGGAAGGTTGAAGAAGAGGATCAGGACTGCACCGATTGCAAGGGCGAAGAAAGGAATTGCCAGGTACATGAAGGAAATTGCGGAAATCGCACCGCTGGAGAGATTTCCTCCTGCCTTATATCCTGTCAGAGCAAGAGCTGCACCAACAAGGATTGTGGAAACGGCCTGCATGATCTTCTGAAGAACGCTCTGTCCTGCGAAGGAAAGTCCATCCAGTCTTGTTCCGAATTTCCACTCGCCATAGTCGATAACACGACCCATCAAAGAACCAAATGCACCCTGTGTGAAGGAGTTGCAGAAGGACTTTGCACAGAAGGTTACAACCAGGATATTCCAAACGGTTCCTCCTGAGATCCACATAACCAGGGCAGCGATTGCTCCGCCGGTAGCGCCGATAAAGCTCAGGATTCGGGCATCAACCTTCTTCAGGAAGGGAGCCAGGGCAAAAGCACCTAAGAGACCAGGTACGGTAGACATACCCATGAGGATCATCATCTTGCTCAGATCGCCAAGGATATATTTTGCAAAGTAAGTTCCTACACCCATCATGAAGCCCATGGAGATGGAGTTCATGATATTGTAAAGCTGGTAAATGATCCAGTATTTGTTTTTCAGAAGATAGATGATCATCTTTGCGGAAGAGATCTGCTTCTTACCTGTTGCTCTCTCATTTGCAAGCTGTTCTTCATCAATCTCGTGACCTTTATGTTTCTCATCGAAGAGAATACCTGCAATGGTCAGGGTAATTCCACAGAATACACACAGGCACCATGCTGTTCCGCGGTAGCCGGAGATTCCCATCTTGTTCAGACCGCCGAAGAAGCTTGCAAAGAATACCATCAGACCGGAGAAAAGCATTCCGCCGAAGGTCTCAGCCATGGATGCTGTCCACCAGAAAGTACTTCTTGCCTGCTGGTTGTCTGTAGAAAGAACCATCATTGCCTTACTCGGAAGACGAACGAAGGTAAGGCAGGTGTTAAATACATTGTAAATGATTACAAGGTATACGATCTTGAGCCAAAGAGGTGCATTTTCCGGACAGGTAAAGATCAATGCCATTGAGATACCGGTCGGAATACCCATCCACAATACCCAGTGTTTTGCCTTACCGGTTTTTGTGTGGAAACGGTCAAGTACCAGGCCGCAAAGGAAATCGGACACACCGTCTACAACGGTACCGATACTCATAATAATGGATACCACTACAGAACTCATTGACATGAATTCTGTAAAGAAGAACATAAAATAGGAGGTAACCATATTTGTGGATCCGGTACCAAGAGCTGTTGAAAATGCTGCAATATAGTTCTTAATATTACGGACACTAAACATCTGGTCTGTCGGGTCATCATTATTGACTGCCGGTCCTGTCGGTGTTCCCGGTCCCGGACCCGGACCCGCCTTTACGACGAAATCGTCTTTTTTCTCGGAATTAACTTCCTTGTTTTCTTCGTTACTCATTCTTTTTCCCCTTTCCATGAGCCATTATATTGTTTCTGCCGTAATACCGCTTGCTTCTAAGGCAGCTACATAGCCGCTGCACATCGCATAGGTCATTGCGGACAGAATACCTTCAATAAACATTACGCCGATATCGCCGGATAGCATGATACCCCTCGTTGTATCTCCTGTTGCATACAGTCCGGGAATCGGTTTTCCATTTTTAAGGACTCTGGTGTGTCCGTCTACTTCCATACCACCGATTGCATTTTCCTGGAAGCATCCCTGAATGATCGCATAGAAGGGACCCTCAACCATCTCATGTGCCTTCGGGAATTTCGCCATCATCATCATCATCGGATCCGGCTCTTCGCCTCCCTTTGCAGGCGGCATTTCCGGTAAACCGGTTTTTCCATTGCGGATCTTTTCGTTATTTTCATCGATCAGAGCCTGCAGCTTGCCTTTTTCAAAGCCCATCTTTTCTTCCAGCTCTTCAATGCTGTCTGCCATCACAACAGAACCGGCTTTCAGCTCTCCCTTCAGATCTCTCTTTAAATGACGAAGTGCCATATGATCATCCGGATCATCACTGTTTTCTGCAAACTTGATTGCCTCGTCCCAGGCCTTCTGATCCAGGATATTCCATCCGATTCTTCCCGGCTTGTTTTCCAGAACGCCGACTTCTGTCATCGGATTGATTCCATCCATGTTGATCTCATTTCCGAACTTATCCACCAGAATGGAAGTTGCATCCGCATAACGGTTCAGCATAAGAACGCTGTAACTGAAGGGATGATGGATCGGACCAAAGATACAGGATCTCTTTTCCTTATAGTTAATATCCGCACCGATCTCATCACAAAGGTTGATACCATCTCCCGTACAGGTTGCTGCCGCATAGATGTGAATCGGATTCTCCTCGTAGTTCTTATAGAAGCAAGGCTGCATCTTATCCATAATTTCCTTATTTCTGGAATAAGTTCCGGAGGAAATGATGACTGATTTTGCGTGAATCTCAATCTCACCGCCCGGATCCTGGCCGATCGCACCGACAACCTTTTCTCCATCTGTAAGAAGCTTAACTGCTCTGGTATTCAGCAGCAGCTCTCCGCCCTTCTTCTGGAAGATCTCTGTTAAAAGCTTGGTAATGTACCAGCCGCTGTCTCCCGGTCCGCAGGAAGGATCGGATCTCTTCTCGTTGTAATCCAGCTGATAGGTATAAAGAAGATCCACGCCATGACGGCCTTTTCCGAAGCCAAAGCCCTTCTGCAGCTCGCCCATGTCGATCAGCCAGTCTGTCAGATCTGCATTTGCCTTCAGACAGGTTGCTACCAGATCCGGATTTCCTCTTTCGGCTGTTGCTTCTTTATAGCGCTCCAGAAGTTCTTTTCTTCTGTCTTTCTCGCCTGCTTCTTCATGCCATTTTGAATAATGAACTCTCATCATATGACCGAAATAAGCACTTCCACCGGTTTCCCAGTTTTTCTCCATCAGGATTACCTTCTGACCGAGATCCTGTGCCTTTGCCGCAGCGACCAGACCGCTTCCGCCTCCGCCGATAACCAGAACATCACATTCCTTCTGAATTTTCTCATGTGCTTCTACCGGTTTTTCTGCGATCTCCGGATTTGAAATTGCCCTATTGTGACAATTCTTTGCACAAAGACCACAGTTTGAACAGACCTCAGGATCAATCCAGTATTTATTTCCCTTCATGCTGATTGCATTCACCGGGCAATTCAGGTCACATAAATGACAGCAGGAACAATTTTGCTGATCAATTACATATGCCATTCCTTTTTCCCCCTTATTCTTTCTTTTTCGTTTCAATTTTGTTCATTTGTGATACGAAAATTTTATTCCCTGGTGATTTTTCTGTAAATATCGCACAATTTTATCACTTTCTCTCTTTTCGGAAAGTCTCCAACCTAGAGGTAGGAAGAGTTTATTTCCTGCTTGGCGCATATCATCACCCTTGCAGTACTTGTTTGGATTTATAGGACAAAACATTTTTTCCTATAATTCGCAAAAAAAGCGAGAATGATTCTCCAAAATCATTCTCGCCATCTATCAGCTTTATTCTATTATGTATGCAACAGAAGTCCCTTCCCCCGCTGTCTTTATTTCTTTTTCACTTCGCTGGTGCAGAAGGTATGATTCATCAGCTCTTCGTCTGTTTCCCGATAGCCATGCCACATCTCTCCCAGAATATCCACCGGCATGCCTTTTCTCTTCATATCCATCCAGCCCCAGTCATAGATCAGGTCCAGTATAGAGATCAGGGATTTTCCATGCTCGGTCAGGGAATATTCTACCCGAGGCGGTACCTCCGGGATAACGGTTCGCTCGATCAGCTCGTCCTTGACCATTTCTTTCAGGTTCTGGGACAAAACCTTCTGTGAGATCGGCAGCTGTTTAAAGAACCTTGAATAATAGGTCTTGCCGTCTATCGCGATTGCCCTCAGCAAAAAGGGCTTCCATCTATTGAAGATCAGTTTCATCATATGTACATAGGGATCTGTCGTAATATCGAATACTTCATTCTCCTTCGGCACATTCAATTCATCCAGAATCTTTGCCCTTTCTTCTGACGTAGACATTAATTCCCTTATTTTTTCTTCTTTTTCCTGCATACTTTGATCCTTCATTTTTTTCTCCCCATTTTAAAAAAACTTCTTTAACTATAAGGTAAAAAGCCTTTTTCTACAAGAAAGCTACTTCTTACCTTAAGGTTGGAAACACACATAATTGTGCGATATTTACTTTCTTTCCTTCCTTTTATATCCTGATTTTATCAAAATTGTCAGTATTTATGAAAGGAAAACACATCATGTATAAAATAAAATCCTCCTGCAGCGGATGTCATACCTGCGAGTATGCATGTCCTATGCAGGCGATCTATTACGATGGACCTAGATATCAGATCGATCCGGATAAATGTGTGGAATGCGGCCTCTGTGAGAGACTCTGTCCCACATGTTCTATTTATGATGCGGATGATCACAGCGTAGCTCCCTCACATGATCCCATTCGCCGTGAATGTGATCTTGTTGTCTGCGGTGGCGGAAGCGGACTTATCACGGCAATCAAGGCAGCTCAGCTTGGAAAAAAGGTGATCCTGCTCGAAAAAGCTTCCCGCTGCGGCGGAAATACAGATATCGCGCATGGCTTCTTCCCCATCTATTCCAAACTTCACAAGGAAATGGGCATTGAAGACGTAAGAGAAGAAGCAGTTGATGTTATGGATGAACGAAGCGATGGCATCCTTGGCAAAGACATTTTACATACCGCTATCTACGGATGTTCTGACTTCTTTGACTGGCTTCTGGACTTCCCGGAAACCCGCAAGGTTTATTCCGTTGAAAAATTAGGAGAAAAACGTGAGCAGGGACCGGTTTTCGGACCTTCTGTTACTCACTTTATTAAGAGAATCGATAATACCTTAAGTCCGGATCCTTCCATCGGACCGGGCTGGGCCGGAACCTATGTGATCAGAACCATGCTGAATGCTATTTCCGAGCAGAAACTGGATGTGGAAATTCTGCTGAATCACGAAGCAAAGCATTTACTGACCGATGAAGATGGAAATATCTCCGGCGTAGTTGCTCTGGATCCGGGCGGAGAAACCGAGATTCATTGTAAGGCTGTTGTTCTTGCTACCGGCGGATTCGGAAGCAGCGATGAAAAGCTTCAGAAATATACCGGCTTCTTTGATGTTGACCGTCCGGTTACCAGATTTTCGGTTCCATCCGACACGGGTGATGCCATTGATATGCTGGAAGAACTCGGTGTAGAGCCTGACGAAAGCAGAATGTTCGTCTCCTTCTTCGGACCGGCTCACCATCCCTACAGTTATTCTCTCTATCGTCTGATTGAAGAACCCAGTAACCTTTCCGTCGATCTGAACGGAAAACGCTGGCAGGATGAAAGCGGCGGTCTCTTCATGGGTCGAATCAACATTGTTGGTCATCCCAAGGAATGCAGCTGGAATATCTTCTCCCAGAAAAACATCGATGATATCTTCACCCGCTTCCTCAATGATCCTACTCTGGCGGATGAGGTTGAATGCTACGAAAATTATCAGGAGGATCTTGACCGGGAATGCACCTACAAGGTTCCTGCCTGTGCAAAGGGCGACACCATCGAAGAGCTGGCTGAAAAGCTCGGCATGGATCCCGCTACCTTAAAGAAGACCGTAGAAGACTACAATAGCTATTGTGCCAGTGGAGAGGACAAAGAATTCCACAAAGCAGCGGAATTCCTCCTTCCGAGAACAGAAGGCCCCTTCTATGCTGTCTATGCCCAGCGTTTTTCCGAGGCTGCCTTCGGCGGACTCATGGTCAATGATAAATGCCAGGTATTAAGAAATGACGGCTCTCCTATTCACGGCTTATACGGTGTGGGAGATGCAACTTCCGCAATGCATAGAAAGGGAGAACTCGCAGTCATTTCAGAGCTCACCTGGGCTGTCGCTTCTGCTTACCGTTCTGCTGTCAATGCAGTGGATGAAATGGATCAGACAGCTGGCCTTAAGTCAGATGAAAAGGAGGTCGCACGATCATGAGGATCATAAATGAAAATCCGAATATGTCAAAAACAAAAACAGTGATGCCCTCTCTTTCTCCGGAGGAAAGAGTTCATTGCTCAGACGAGGTATACCTTGGTTTTACGGAAGAAGAGGCGCTTGCAGAGGCTTCCCGCTGTTTAAACTGTCCTTATCAGTATTGTCATACCTACTGTCCTGCGCATAATCACATTCCGGAATTTATCGAGAAAATCCGCAATAAAGAGTATGAAGCAGCCTGGGAGATTCTTGCAAAAACAAATCCCATGATGGATATTTCCTGCCGTGTTTGTCCTTATGAGAAGCAGTGCGAAAGCCACTGTACCAGGGCAATCAAGGGAGAGGCTGTTGCAATCGGTGCTCTCGAGCGCTTCGTAGCAGAATGGCATGCAGCACATTCCGATGCAAAGGCAGGCGAAAAGAAAGAAAAGAACGGCTTTAGTGCAGCCATCATCGGTGGCGGTCCTGCCGGCATTTCCTGTGCCTTTTCTCTCGCCCTGTCAGGCTTCGAAATATCGATCTACGAAAAGGAAGCAGAATTAGGCGGCGTCAGCAGCTGGGGAATTCCTTCCTTCGTACTTCCCAGAAAATATATGCAGGATCTGATCTCTCGCTTAGAAAATTATGATGTTCAGATTCACTTAAATACAGAAGTCGGCAAAGATATCAGCTTAGAGGAACTCAAAGAAAAGAATGATGCCCTCTTTATTGCCATCGGTGCAGAAGAGCCGGTTGCCCTGAAGATAAAGGGTTCCGATCTGCCTCAGGTGATTCAGGCTGCTGATTATCTCCGTAAACCGGAAGACTTCCAAGGCAAACGTATTCTTGTCATCGGCGGCGGTAATACCGCAATCGATGCCGCAAGAACAGCCAGACGTCAGGAAGAAACAGAGGATATCAAGATTCTCTATCGTCGTACAAAAGAAGATATGCCCGCATCTAAGGCAGAGATCAAGCTTGCGGAAGAGGAAGGTATTGAGATCCTCCCCTTACTTTCTCCGGCAGAGTTCCTTTCCGAAAACGGAGCTCTGAGCGGCCTTTCCGCTTCTGTCATGAAGATTACTGCTCCGGATTATCCGGGCGGACGCAATAACGTAGAAGCAAGCGAGGAAAGCAAACACTTCCCCTGTGATCTTGTAATCCTTGCTCTGGGCTTCAGGGTTGCTCCTTTTGCCGGTATCAAAACAGATGCTGAAAACAGAATTATCGTAGATGAGCACCTGGAAACAGATCAGACAATGATCTTTGCGGGCGGAGACTGTGTCAGCGGTGCAAATACCCTGATCAGAGCCTCAGCAGCCGGTAAAGAAGCTGCCGCTCATATCTTTGATCATTTACCTCTTTATTTAAACTAGGCAAGGATAAGGCTATTTCGCCCTCCTAAGAAACACAAATGATTTAACATCTTCCCTCCCCATTAAAGGGCTGTCGTATTAAGCGGCAGCCCTTTTTTTCGAGTTATAGGACAAAATGTGTTGATGGAAATCAAACAAAAAGCCGAGAATGTTTCTGCCGGATCTAAAACACGCTCTCGCTCGAGGGAAGCTCCTAGCAGTGCTAAGCTCGAGACACATGTACCATGTGCCTCTTGCATGATGACTTACGGCGCATTCCAAATCCTGCTATCGCAGGATGCGCCTTCGTTTCATCGCACCGCTTACGCGGCACGATATACACTGAGGGCTTCCCAACGGTTTTTGATCCTAGGCAGAACATCTCGGCTTTTATGGCCGGGCTTCATAATGCCGTACTGCAAAGGGTGATGATATGCACGCAAAAGACGGTAGCGAGGCTTCCGTAGGGAGCTGCAGGCTGGCAGCGCAGACGAGAGCATTGTGCCCAAGGGGCCGAAGGGCGTAGCCCTGAGTGAGCGCGCAGCGCGAGTTTTGCGGTAGTCTGCGCGAATAAGCCGCCTGCGGCGAGTAGGAACGGGACATGCGGCACATTATGCATCACGCTATGCGTGATACTAAGCGTTCTTCGAACGCTTGGTGCCGCTGTGCATCATATCGCGACAGCGATATGATATGTAATGAAGCGTGTCTTTGTAGCATATCTCACCCCTGCCGCACGGCATACTTCATACATATAGAGCGTAAAAAAAAGATCCTACAAATCACATCCGTGATTTATAAGATCTTCTCAAGAGGCGCCAACCAGATTTGAACTGGTGATCAGGGTGTTGCAGACCCACGCCTTACCACTTGG
>CAVHNP010000001.1:0-101728 GCA_963637505.1 Prevotella sp. CAG:279 | reverse complement strand
GGTACGTACGGTGCTGTGAGAGGACGGCGGCTAATCACCGCCTCCTACTCGATTGCTATGTGCCCTTTGGTGCATGCCACAGCTAGGCAGGAAAAGTTTTCCTGTAATCTGAAGAGAAGGGAAGAGAGGGATGAAAGGAGCAATTAAACTAGGAATCTTCTGTATCTTTGCTTTCATCGCTGTCTCTATACCGAAGGTTTCTGCAGCAGGAGAGGATAGTACTTATAGCATATCAGAAGACAATGAATATACGGTGACGATCCCATCCGAGGTCAAGGTCGATTCTACGACGAAGACTGCAAACCTGACCTTTTCCGGTGCGTTTTATGCGACCAATGAGCTGACGATCAATGTTTCATCTGCGAATAGTGAAGGAAATTATCTGATCTATCAGGAAGATGGGAAGAACCTCGACCAGGTTTCCTATAAGCTGAACAAGACCAGCTTCTACTATAGCCTTACAGGGGCGACTGCAATTAGGGATAATAATGGACAACCGATCGCATTTAGTAATCAGAATGATCCGCTTACGCTTACCATAACCGGGGATCCAAAGTATGCGGAGACCTATAGTGGTCAGCTGACCTTTAGCTTTACCCGTACCTCGGTCAACTATCTGGATATGAACGGAATCCTGGATGGAAATGAGATAGTAGGCGGTAATTTCACCGGGATCGCGACGGCGAATGTATATGTGAATGGTACTCTTGTAAGCCAGGGAGCAGATGATTTCTGGAGCAGGGTCGCTTACGGCACGCCCTATGAAGTGACGAATGTTAAGACAAATTCCGGATGGACCTATATCGGCGAGGATAGTTATTCCGGGACAGTAACCGACAAATGGCAAAGGGTGGATCTGCCTTTTATGACAAATTACGACATGACACTCAATGCCTGCGATGGTATCATTACGAGCACGAATGCCGATGGCAGTACAAGTACATCGAGTACGACCACGATTACGATTGATCAGAAGAATTATTATGATAAGCTTCCGACACCGACCAGAGAGGGCTACAAATTTGAAGGCTGGTGGACATCAGAGGATGGAATCAAAGGTGCAACGGAGATAACGGCAGAGAATGCCCTGATGGTGTCTGATTATCGAAATCTTTATGCCCATTGGAGCAAAGAGGATGATTCTGAAACACACTCCTACTATTTCGACATCAATAGTTACAATATGGATGCGGAAGGGGAAGAGCAGGCTCATCATGAGCTTTTATCGGATTATGGTTCTGCGACGGTTACGGTGAATGGTACTCAGCAGTATGTGGATTATCAGCAGTTCGATAAAGATACGGTTATCAAGATCAGCAATGTAACGGCAAATGCCGGCTATAGGTATCTGGGCTACTACATAGCCTATCGTCCTTACAGAGCAGGAGAGGAGCTTTCTCTTACTTATGGCATGCTTAAGCAGGATGAGACGATAGAGGTAACCTTAACGCAGTATACTTCCATCTACTTCGCCTTTGAGAAGGAGGATAGCGAGAGCACGGAGTCGACCGATAGCTCAGGCTCAAGCAATGGTTCCGATAGTTCCGGCAGTAGTTCCGGAGAGAGCGGCAGTTCGTCAGAGACTGAAAATTCGAATGCGATAAATATTGTTTCTGATGAGGATGGCGGAAGTGATAGCAGCGTTTCCTCGGACAGCAGCTTAGGTAAGAGCCTTCGTCTGCTCAATAAAGCGGTAACAGCAAATACTTCCTCGCCGGTCAGCACAGCAAGTGAGTCCGGCGATCAGGCGGAGACGGGAGCAGAAGTCCTTCTTCCGGAGGACAAAAAGGCAGGACCCTAATAGAAAGAGGAAAGTTTGTTGAGGAGGCAATCTATGAAAAAAGTATTTTTATCGCTTCTGTGCATGCTGCTTCTTCTTTCCTGCATGACAAGGGTGACGGTTTTCGCGGACACGAGAGCCAGCCTGATCAGCTATTCTGTTCCGGCTACGGTAACCTATAAGGATTATGACGGCAGCTCGACCACCCAGAAGGTGGAGGTCGGAAGCCTCTTAAAGGCGCCGGAGGCCAAGGGAAAGGAAGGCTGCAGCTTTTACGGCTGGAAGGATGAGAAAAGCGGACTGTTCTGGGATTTCAGTAAGCCGGTGACCGAGCATCTGACCTTGGTGGCTGCCTATTCCGAACCGAAAAACCTGCCGCAGAAGAGCCAGAAGAAGGATAGTATAGCTTCCCTGCTGCAAAAGGCAGGCGGAGTCAAGACGGGAGAAGATTTTTCTTCGATCGTTTTTGAGATGATCCTGCTGGCTGCGGGAGCAGCTTTGCTGCTGGTACTGTTTGGGAAAAAAGAGACAGACAGAAGTAAGTAAGAAACAAAAGTAAGAGACAGTAGAGATACTGAAGATGATGGAGGGCATCCCGGAGGGGATGCCCTTTATCGGGATTTCTATACGATAAAATTATGGATGGCAATGCCACAAAAGGCTGAGATGTTCTGCCCAGGATCATTCTCAGCCTTTTATTCGATCTTTAAGGATATAGGATCTCTTTCTGTATGATGGAAAATTCGGTTGATTCAAAGGAGGGCCTTGATTATTATAATAGTAGAGTAGAGATTCTTTTTTGTTGTAATGCATTGAAAGAAAGTTACAGATAAGAAGTTTCACAGCTGTGAGCAAAAATGCTATATGCAACACAAAAGGAGGTCTACTGGATGAATACTGAAATAGCAAATGCCGTAAACGCAGCGGGAGACAAGGCACAGTATGATGCACGTGTAAAAAGATTATTGGCACAGAAAATGATACTGGCACACATTCTAGTCAAGACAGTTGATGAATTTAAAGGAATGAAGCCAGAAAATGTGGTGCAATATATCGAGGGAGAACCGCAGGTAGGAGTCATCCGATAGAACCGGGACTGACCAATACAGGGCAAGCGAATAAGGCAGGAGAAAGAATCATTGGCTTCAATACGGAAAGTGCCGAAATAAATGAGGGCTTGATACGGTTTGATATCATTTTCTACGTACGCATGAAAAATGGATTGTCACAGATCATCGTGAACATAGAGTGCCAGAAGGATGAGCCATCTGCATATAAAATATTAAACAGAGCTATTTTTTATGTGAGCAGATTTGTTTCGTCGCAAAAAGAAAGAGACTTCGTGAATTCAAATTATGATGATATCAAACAGGTATTCAGCATCTGGATCTGTATGAATATGGATTGTAACAGTTTAAGTCACATTCATCTTACCAAGGATGAGATGCTGACGCCCTATGACTGGAAGGGCAATCTGGATTTGCTGAATATCGTAATGATTGGAATTACGAATGAGATACCGGAACAGGAGAAAGCTTATGAGATGCATCGTTTGATAGGAACCTTGCTTTCCAGTGATCTGAAAGAAGAGGAAAAGTTAGAAATCATAGAACAGGAATATAATATCCCAATCAACAATGAGTTCAGAGAGGACGTGAGAATTATGTGTAATCTGAGTACAGGAATCGAAGAAAGAGCAACAGAAAAAACGACAGAGAATATCATTCTGAACATGTATGAAAATAAGTTCTCTTTAGAGCAGATCGCCTTGGCAACAAAAAAGAGTACGGAAGAAATTGAAAAGATCATAAAAGAGAAAGAATTTTTGCTTGTATAGCCGGCAGGTAGATCGTGTAAGATCGAAGGGTAGTAACTGAAAAATAGCAAAGAGGGGCAGGAGATGAAAAGGTCTCCTGCCCTTTTCCTGTCATTTAGTGTGAAAAATCCAAAAATGTTCGTGTAGTTTAGTGTAAAAATCGGAAGAAAAAGCCTCGATTTTTACAGGAAGTCGGAATATCATAGTATTATTGTGGGTAGTTTACTTGGCGTGGCTGTAAACAAAGTGAAAAGGGAAGCGCCTGTTGAAGGAGGAAAGGAAGAGAATGAAACTCTTACACATGAGTGATCTGCATCTGGGCAAATCATTGGGAGATTTCGATCTGATCGAGGATCAGGCCTATTTGCTGGAGCAGATCCTGGGGATCATTGAGGAGAAAAAGGTAGATGCCCTTTTGATCGCAGGGGACCTTTATGATAAGGCGGTGCCCAGTGAGGCGGCAACGAGATTGCTGGATTCTTTTCTGAGCCGTTTGGCAGAGAAGGGAATCTTCGTTTATATCATAAGCGGAAATCATGATTCGGATGAAAGACTGAACTACGGCAGTAGCCTTTTTGAGACAAATGGGATCTTTATTGCCAGTAAATACGAGGGAGAACTTTATAAAAGGAGGGAGGAAGAGGCAGATCTTTATCTTCTGCCCTTTGTCAAGGCTTCTCAGGTAAGGCATTATCTGCCGGAGGCAAAGATCGAATCCTATGAGGATGCGGTAAGAGCCATTCTGGAGAAAGAGAAAATAGATCTCTCTAGGACAAATATACTTCTTGCTCATCAGTTTGTAACAGGAAAGAGCGAGGATCCGACCTTAAGCGGTTCGGAGAGCCTAGGTACGGTAAGCGTGGGATTGGTGGAGAAGATCGGCTATGACTGCTTTGATGCCTTTGACTATGTGGCCTTGGGGCATATTCATTCTCCCCAGCAGGTCGGTCGGAGAGAGGTCAGATATTCCGGTTCGCCTTTAAAATATTCTCTCAGTGAGGTAAATAATGAAAAATCCCTTCCCCTGATCACGATTGAGGAAAAGGGTGAAATAGAGATTGAGCTTCTTCCCATAAAGCCCATGCGGGATCTGAGACATATCCGGGGTAAGCTGAAAGAACTTCTGGATCCTGCCAATGTAAGGAATACAGAGGATTTTATCTATGCAACGCTGACGGATGAGGAGATCATCAATGATGCCATGGGCATTTTTCAGCAGACCTATCCTAATACGGTCAAGATTGACTATGACAACTCCAGAACCAGACAGATTGAGCAGGTGGATATTTCCCAGATTGCGGAAAATAGATCTTTTGAGGAGCTGATCGCGGATTTCTACAGACAGATCTACGGCACGGAGATCGGGGAAGAGGAAATGGATGTCATGAGAGAGGCGGCAAGAGAGGCGGGGGTATTACATGAAGCCGATTAAATTGATCATGAGTGCATTCGGGCCTTATGCGGACGAAGTGACGGTTGATTTTACGAAATTTGAAGAAAGAGGTCTTTTCCTGATCTCCGGAGATACCGGTGCCGGAAAGACGACTCTTTTTGATGCGATCTGCTTTGCCTTATATGGGAAGACCAGCGGTTCCTACCGGGATACAAAGAATTTGCGCAGTGAGTATGCAAAGGAAAGCCGTGAGACCTTTGTGGATTTTTATTTCAGTCATCAGGGACGGGACTATCATATTCGAAGAAGCCCCTCCTATGAGAGAAAAAAGCAGAGGGGAAGCGGAACTATCACGGTCAGTGAAAAGGCCAGCCTTTATCCGGGACAGGAAGCACCGATTGAAGGACTGAAGGATGTCAACAATGCAATAAAAGAGCTGCTCCACATCGATGAGAAGCAGTTTAAGCAGATCGTTATGATCGCCCAGGGAGAATTTCGCAGTCTTTTGAATGCCTCGACGGAGGAAAGAACCAAGATCTTACGGACCATTTTTCAGACCGGCGGCTATAACAGCATAGAATTTAAGCTAAAGGAAAGGATGGATGCCGGAGGCAAGCGGAAGGAAAGAAGCGAGGCCAGCATTCTCCAGTATTTTGATGATATAGAGGCAGATCCGGAAGGAGAACTGGCGGAGCAGCTGGCAGAGCTGCAGGAGCAGGCCGGGGAGACAAAGAGCCTTTGGAATCTGGAAGAAATCCTGAGCCTGATCGGTGATCTGATCCGAACAGAGGAGGAGAAGCTGGAGAAGGCTTCTGCGGAGCTGGAGACTGCCGAAGAAGGACAGAAAAAGTTAGAAGGAGAGCTTGCCAGAGGAGAGAGCGTGAATCAGCTTTTTCACCGTCTTGAGGAACTGAAAGCGAAGGAAAAAGAGCTGGAGGAAAAAAAGGAAGAAGTTGCTGAGAGGGAAAAACTGCTAGGCAGACAGAAGCTGGCAAGCAGGGAGCTGAATCCCATCCGTCTCTCCTATCTGACAAAGGCTCAGGCGGTTAGAGAAGAAGAGGGAAAACTAAAAGAAGAGGAGAAAAAGGCGGAAAATGCCGACAAAAAGGCGAAGGAAGCCGGAAGGGCTCTGACAGAGTCCGAAGAGGCAAGACCGGAGGCAGAGAGCCAGCAAAAACGTGCAGACCATATCCGGGAAGAAGAACCTAAGTATCAGCAAAGAGACCAGCTGTCAGCGGAAGTGAGTGCTTTAAGAAAAAGCACCGAAGGCTTTGCAGAAGAAGAAAAGTCTCTTGAGGAGAAAGAAAGGGCTTTACAGGAGAAGATCAAGAGCCTGGAGGTGTTTCAAAGGAGTCGAAAGGATCTGCCGGAGCAGCTGAGCCGGCTTTTGGCAGAAAAGGAGAAGCTGGAGCGGCTGCAGAAGGAGATGAAGGAGCTCCTGGTCAGCAAGGCAAGGATCCGGCAGGAAAAAGAGAAGGAGCTGGCTGACAGACAAAAAGTCTATCGCAGAGCTTTTGATGCCTATGAAGCGGCCAGTCAGGAGAAACTTCGGGCAGAGAGAATCCTGGATAATTGCCGGGCCGGTATTCTGGCAGAAGGCTTGGAAGAGGGCATGAAATGCCCGGTCTGTGGCTCCCTCCATCACCCGGAGCTGGCTACTATGCCGGGGGAAGCTGTCAGCGAGGAAGCTTTTCAAAAATTAAAGGAGAAGGAAGAGCAGCTGCAGAAAAAAAAGACAGAGGCTAATACACAGGCAATCAGGGCAAAAACTGCCCTTATGCAATATGAGGAGCAGCTTCTGGAGCAGGTTCTGTCCTGCATGAAGGAAAGTACTTGGGGAAAAAAAGAACCGTTTGCATATGCTAAGCTGGCGGAGAAGGATACGGAGCAGTTTGCGTATTCGAGGGCAGTGGAGAGGACAGAGCAGCTTGCGAGCGCGGATTCAACGGAGAAAGCAGAGAAACTTGAGAGTACGAATTCAGCGGAGAAAGTAGAGCGGCTTGCGAGCGCAGAGTTGGCGAAGAAGGACCTGGATTCTTTGTTTTTGACTTTGGCGGAGGATAAAGCGCTTTTAGAAGAGTATTTAGGGAAAAAGAAAAACGAGGAGAAATTTCTGATCCGGGAGAAGGTGGCTCTCGAGAAGGCAGAAAGAGATCTGGAAAAGGCCAGAGGAGCAGAACGAGAGAGCCTCGCTAAGGAAAAGGAGGACTTTACTGTTCGAAAGCAGGAAAGTCTGACAAAACTAGCCGAGAAAGAGGCTGTGCTTAAGACTCTGACGGGCCTAGGCTTTGACAGCTGGCAAAAGGCTGCGGCAGAAAGCAGCAAGGCAGAGAAGAAGGCAAAGCAGATCCTTGCCCTTCTGGAAAAAAGAGAGGAGGAGAAAAAGGCGGCAGATGAGGCTCTTGCTTCCGTGAAGGCTTCTGTAAAAACCAGAAAGAGTTTTCTGGAAGAGGCTCGGGCAGAGGAAAAGGCGGAAAAAGAGAAACTGGACTCTGTCATGGAAAAGCAGGGCTTTGTCTCAGAAGAGGAGCTTAAGGGATTTCTTCTTTCCGAGCAGGCGCTTTCCGAAGCAGAGGAAGGAATCAATGCTTACAAACAGGCTGTACTCGTAAACAAAAAGCAGCTGGAAGATGCGGAAAATAATACCAAGGGAAAGATACGCGTCAATCTGGAAGAGCTGCAGGAAAGCTGCGAGCAGGGACAGCTCGTCCTCAAAGGCAAAAGAGAAGAGGTCAACAGGATCAAAAACCGTCTGCAGATCAATACAGATAAGAAGGAAAAGATTACAGCTCAGGCACCGGAACTGGAAAAGTCAGCAAAGGAATACGAGATTTCAAGCAGGCTCTATAAGTTAGTGAGGGGTACGACCGGAAACGGAAAGATTACCTTAGAGCAGTATATTCAGGCAGCCGGCTTTGATGGGATCATTGCGGCGGCAAACAGACGGCTGCTTCCCATGAGTGAGGGGCAGTATGAGCTTTACCGACAGGAGAATCTACTTGGAAAACAAAGCAGTAACTTCCTGGATCTTGAGGTGCTGGATCATTATACCGGCCACAGAAGACCGGTGGGCAATCTCTCCGGAGGGGAGAGCTTTAAGGCTTCCTTGAGCCTGGCTCTTGGTCTGTCGGATACCATTTCTTCTAATCTTGGCGGAATCCAGATGGATGCCCTTTTCATTGATGAGGGCTTTGGTACCCTGGATCGCAAATCCATAGAGGGTGCCATGGATATCCTGATCAATCTGTCCGGAAGCAGTAAGCTGGTTGGCATTATCAGCCACCGGGAGGAGCTGACGGAGAATATTCCCCAGCAGATTCGGGTGAAGAAGACGAGAGAGGGGAGCTCGCTCAGCGTGGAGCTGGGCATGTGAGAGCGAGTGTCTGAATTTTTAACAGAAATACTCAGCCGGAGCTTTTGCTATCTTGCAAAAGTAAAGCAAAAGACGAGATGTTCTGTCCAGGATCAAAAACCGTTGAAAAACCCCAGTGCTTAGCAAGAGGGGCATGGAACATGCGCCTCGAGCTTAGCATCTGCTGGGTTTTTCCCCGAGCGGGAGCGTGTTTTAGATCCGACAGAATCATTCTCGTCTTTTTCATATTGGTTTATGTGAGTTAACTAAGTTGTTTAGCTCTTCTCAAAATGCGAAGCCCCAAGCCTTATTTCGTGATAAAAGCATCATAGATCGCCTGGCTGGCTCTCTCGAAATCGCTGTCATCCACACCGACAATGATATTGAGTTCAGAAGAACCCTGGTCGATCATGCGGATGTTGATGCCGACTCTCTCAAGAGCGGTAAAGATCCTCGCAGCAGTGCCTCTGGTAGACTTCATGCCGCGGCCTACAACGGCGATCAGGGAAAGGCCGGATTCGATCTCTACGGAATCCGGCTGAGCATTGCGGTGGATGGCAGAAACGACCTTCTGCTCCTTGCACATGAACTCATCCTCATGAACAACAACGGTCATGGTATCGATACCGGAGGGCATATGCTCGATGGAAATGCCGTATTCTTCAAAGGCCTGAAGAACCTTGCGGCAGAAGCCAATCTCGGAATTCATCATTGCCTTGGTTACCAGAATGGTACAGAAGCCCTTCTTGCCGGCAATACCGGTAATGGTATTGGTCGGTTTTTTGGCTGTACTTTCTACGATCCAGGTACCATCTGCTTCCGGATCGTTGGTATTGCGGATATTGATTGGAATACCCTTTGCACGAATAGGGAAGATAGCATCCTCGTGAAGAACGGAAGCACCCATGTAAGAGAGCTCTCGAAGTTCTCTGTAGGTGATGGTATCGATGGTAACAGGATCCTTGATGACTCTCGGATCTGTAAGCATGAAGCCGGAAACATCGGTCCAGTTCTCATAGGTCTCTGCTCTGGTGGAAGCAGCAACGATGGAACCGGTTACATCAGAACCACCTCTGGAGAAGGTCTTGATCTTCATGTCCTTTCCGCAGCCATAGAAGCCGGGGATAACGGCATTCGGCATAGTCTCAAGACGTTTGCCAAGCACCTTCTGTGTCTTATAGAGGTTGGCATTTCCTTCTTCATTGAAGAAGATGACTTCATAGGCATCGATAAATTCAAAGCCCAGATAATTGGCAAGAACCTTGCCGTTCAGATATTCGCCTCTGGAAGCAGCATAGTCCTGGTAGGGATCTTCTTCCAGGGTCTTTTTGATTTCTTCAAAATCTTTATCGAGAGAAAAATCCAGTCCCAGACCGCTGATGATTTCATCGTAGCGGGCCTTGATCGCCTTCAGCTGAGCATCAAGATCGCCACCGTTCACAGCGATATCATATGCCTTCAGCAGCATATCTGTTACCTTTGTATCGCCGGAGAAACGTTTTCCCGGTGCACTCGGTACAACATAGACGCGGGACTCGTCCGCGTGGATGATCGCAGCAACTTTTTTGAACTGGTTTGCATCAGCAAGAGAGCTTCCGCCGAATTTAACTACCTTTTTCATGATTTTATGTCCTTTCGGAATATGGTTTTCTTCTATATAATGTAATAGATTGTCAACAAACAAAATCCTACCATATTTTTAATTAAGATACAAAGAAATATTGGATTTTCTTATAAAAAGGAAGAGAAAATGACCATAAAGGAAGAAAAGAAAGAGCTGAGAAGAAAAATCAGGGAAAAAACAGCTGCCTTAGAGGAGAAGTATAAAAAAGAAGCAGACAGGAAAATCATAGAATATCTTCTGGATCTGCCGGAGTATAAGAAGGCGAAGCGGGTCTTTGCCTTTGCCGGAATGGAGTCTGAGATTGATACCAGACCCTTTTTAGAGCAGGTTTTATCTGACGGGAAAACGCTTGCCCTTCCCTTATGTATCGGAAAGGGGATCATGGAGGCGAAGATCGTGAAGAGTCTGGGGGAGCTGGAGAGAGGATATTATGACATCATGGAGCCGCCGCATACGGCGAAAACGCTTCTTCTTGGAAAAGAGGATCTGGCGGTCATTCCCTGTCTGGCCTGTGATCATAAGGGAAACCGCCTTGGCCATGGAGCAGGCTTTTACGACCGTTATTTCAGGGGGCTGGAGACGGGAGAGGTTATGATCTGTCGGGAGGCTTTAATAGAAGACTACATTCCCATGGAAGAGACGGATTATCGTTTCCGTAAGGTGGTAACAGAGGCAGGTGTTTTTTCGGAAATTATGTAAGTGCCGGTCCGGATTTTTTGAAGCTTGAAGCAGAAAAGCAAAAGCGTTTGCCGGGAACATTTATAAAAAAATGTAACAGGAGCGGCAGGAAAAAAGGATTTATTTTCTCAATTTTTTTTGCTAATATAGTTAGGTTAATAAATTCACAAAGCGAGGGATCGTAGGATGAAGAAGATCGGAATTACGGCGGATTCACATTCCAGCATCAGCCAGGAGATGGCAAAGGAATTGGGAATCAGGGTTCTGCCCATGCCATATCATATCAATGACAAAACCTATTATGAAGATATCTCTATCAATAGAGAAGAGTTCTTTCAGCTGCAGGCAGAGGGGGCAAAGATCACAACCTCTCAGGCAACGCCGACAGAACTGATGGATTTCTGGGATGCTGCTTTAGAGGAATATGAGCAGATCCTATATTTCCCGATCTCAAGAGGCCTTAGTGGTTCTGCCAATACAGCAAAGCTCCTGTCTCAGGAAGAAAAGTATCTGGACCGGGTCTTCGTTGTTGATAACGGTCGTACCTCCACACCGATGCATGTGACGATCTTAGATACGATTGAGCTGATCAAGGAAGGCTATGAGGCGAAGAAGTTGCAGGAGATGCTGGAAGCAACGGCAGAGGACGTCTCAATCTATATTGTTTTAGATACCTTAGAGTACCTCAAAGCAGGTGGCCGTATTTCAAAGGCCAAGGCAACGGTGGGAACAGCCCTTCATATCAAACCGATCCTGCAGCTGGATACAGGAGTTCTTCATTCCTGGAAGAATGCCAGAAGCCTGAAGAAGGCACAGAAGGTGATGTTTGACCAGATCCATGAGGAACTGGAAGGAAGATTCAAAGACGCCGCGGAAGCCGGAGAGATCTATCTCATGTCGGCAGTTTCTGCGACCAAGGAAGAGGAAGCGGAATGGATCAGGGAGATCGAGAAGGAGTTTCCGGGTTATGATGTGATCGGAGATGAGCTTTCTATGGGTGTCTGCTGTCATACCGGTCCCGGCGGAAGAGGCATCGGTCTTGCCGTGAAGACCAAATATGCTTACGAGCATAAACAATAAATTGCCAATGGCTATAAAATTTGATATTCTGTAAGAGTCTCGAAAGAGACAGGGTGCTACCATGAAACGGTAGGCGGCTGGCCCTTCTTTTATATGAAGGAGGGATGTGAAAAGCCCTCCTGGCAGCAATAGCTGATAAAGAAAGGAGGGTGATGCAAATATGATGGATTGCATATCATTAGCAGGATTTATCCTTGCAGTATTTGGTTTTGGAATCACAGTCGGAAAACTCGTTGAAAAGATTGTAAGATATATCAGCGAGAAGGAAGGCGAAGGACATCGAGATGCACACAAAAACGACCGCCGTTAGAAAATCCCTAGCAAAGATTAGAACGACCGTCGTTTTGATTTAGCATAGGGCTAGCCGTCTATCGGTAGCACCTTCTTTATTTATGAATCATAATAGCACGGATAGAAGCTGCTTTCAAGGCCTGGCCAGGGAAATAGCTATCATAAGGACTTGCAAAAAATCTTAAAAAACCTATTGACCTTTTCGAAAGATGTGATATACTAACGACAGTTAGCGAGAGCTAACAGTACCTGATATCTTTATTTTTTTATATGTGGGTTAGATTTTTCTAACCCACATCCCCCCTGAAAATCGGAGGTTCTATGTCAGATCAGACATTGATAGATCATGGAGCACCAACTCTGGCTGGCATCAAAACAGGAAGCCTTTTTTCTGTCCGGGCCGAGGATCGTGCCGTATTTTTAGATGAACTGAAGACCTATAACAGGCGGCTTCGTGCCAAGGGAATCTGTCTGATCCCCTTGCACTATGATAAGGGCAGAGTACTTTTATATCTTTACCGTCCGGGCAGGTTAAAGGATGACCTTTGCAGAAAGGAAGTGCAGGAACTGCTTCGGGAAAGGGGTTATGCCTGTGAGAGCGTAGGAAAATGCCTATGTGAGCTGAAAAGAAGGCTGAGGGAGAGTGCGGATTTTCCTCATGAGATCGGCTTGTTTTTGAGCTATCCTCCGGAAGATGTAAAAGGCTTTATAGAAAACAGTGCGCGCAACTGTAAGAGCGTGGGAACCTGGAAAGTATACGGGAATCAGGAAGAGGCAGAACGTACCTTTGAGCGTTATCGCAGATGTACAAGAAATTATCAGGAGCGCTCGGGAAGGGGAACCAGCTTAGAAGGCCTGCTCGTATCGATCTGAGTTTAAATTGAAAGGAAAAAGAAAATGAAAGTAGCAGTTGTATTTTGGACAGGCGGCGGAAACACAGAGGCAATGGCGAATGCGGTTGCAGACGGAGCAAAGGGAAAAGGCGTTGAAGCGGATCTGATCTTTGCAGGTGATTTTACCGCAGCTAAGATTGCTGATTATACAGGCATTGCTTTTGGCTGCCCCTCCATGGGATGCGAGGTTCTGGAGGAGAGCGAGTTCCAGCCGATGTGGGATGATGTAAAGGGCAAGCTGAATGGTAAGAAGGTAGCTCTTTTCGGATCCTATGGCTGGGGAGACGGCGAGTGGATGAGAAACTGGGAATCCGAATGCGACGATCTGGGTGTTCAGTTATGCTACGACTGCGTGATCGCAAATGAAGCACCGGATGATGACGCGATCGCAGAATGCAATGCCCTTGGTGCAGCAGTTGCATCATAAGAGAGCGGAGCAAAGCCTTTTCTTTTGGAAATGCGCTGCTTGAAGATTCATTCCATGGAAATAGTGATATCTTCGATGAGGAGAGAAAAAATGTTTCTCGAAGTTAGAAATCTGAAAAAATCTTTCGGAGAAGGTCAAAGTAAGGTCGATGTCCTAAAGGGCATCGACTTTGCTTGCAATAAAGGAGAATTTTGCCTTCTCCTAGGACCTTCCGGCTCCGGAAAATCAACATTATTGAACATTATCGGCGGCATCGATCAGCCGGACTGTGGAGAAATCAGCATAGAGGGAGAAAAGGTCGGCAAAATGACAGAAAAAGCCCTCACCGGATACAGAAGAAAGCATCTGGGTTATATTTTCCAGATGTATAATCTCATTCCCAACCTGACAGTGCGTGAAAATATCGAGGTTGGAGCCTATCTGAGCGAGAAGCCTCTGGATACGGATGAACTCCTTCACACCCTGGGACTCTGGGAGCATCAGAGAAAGCTGCCCAATCAGATTTCCGGAGGACAGCAGCAAAGATGTGCGATTGGTCGTGCCATTATCAAGAATCCGGATATTCTGCTTTGCGATGAGCCGACGGGCGCTCTGGATTTTCATACCTCCATCGAGATCCTGAAGCTGATCGAGACCCTGAACCGGACCTATGGAAATACCATTCTGATGGTGACACATAATGATGCGATCAAATATATGGCAGACCGGGTGATTCATCTGAAGGACGGCAGAATTCGTTCGGATCAGCTGAACAGGGAGAAAGTGAAGGCGGAGGAGCTGGACTGGTAATGAAGAAAAGAAGGAACCCTCTGAACGGCAGGGTTTGGAGAGAGCTGAGGGAGGATCTGGGAAAGTACCTTGTGATCTTCTTTTTGATGATTTCCTCGATCGGCCTCATTTCCGGCTTTTTGGTGGCGGATAAGAGCATGGTTCTTGCCTATCAGGAGGGATTTGAAAAATACAATATAGAAGATGGAAATTTCACCTCGGAAAGAAAGCTGAATGCCAATTCCAAGCAGCAGATAGAGAAGCTTGGGGTGTCCATCTATGACCTTTTTTATACGGAAAAGGAGCTGGATACGGGGGCAAAGCTTCGCCTTTTCAAAGATAGAGAGCAGGTAGATAAGATCTGTATCATGAAGGGGAAAATGCCGGAAAAAGAAGGGGAGATCGCTATTGACAGGATGTTTGCGGATAATAACGGTCTTTCTGTCGGAGAGGAGATTCGATCCGGAGAGAGGAGCTGGACCATTACGGGTCTTTTGGCCTTTTCGGATTACAGCTGTCTCTTTGAGAAGAACAGCGATACCATGTTTGATGCTACCCTCTTTGGCGTGGCAGTTGTATCGGAAGAGGAGTTTGCCTCTTATGACAGCGGAAGCGTAAAGTATCGGTATGCCTGGAAATATCAGAAGTCTCCGGCGGATAAGACAGAAGCGAAGGAGATGGCAGAAGAGTTTCTGGAAGACTTGAATGATCAGGTCTCTCTTCTTGATTTTACGCCGGAATACAGCAATCAGGCCATTACCTTTGCAGGGGAGGATATCAGCGGAGATGCAGCCATGATGGCAGTATTTCTCTATATCATTATCGGGATCCTGGCCTTTGTATTTGCCGTGACCATCAGTGCTTCCATTACAAAGGAAGCAGCCGTGATCGGAACCCTGCGTGCAACCGGTTATACCAAAAATGAACTGATCCGTCATTATATGAGGGTGCCCTTCCTGGTTACGCTTTTTTCGGCTCTTGTGGGGAATGCTCTGGGTTATACCCTGTTAAAAGATATCTGTGCGGATATTTATTATGGAAGCTATTCCCTGCCGACCTATGTTACGGTCTGGAATGGGGAGGCCTTTTGGAAAACGACCCTGGTGCCGATTCTGCTCATGCTTTTCATCACTTATTTCATGCTGAGAAGGAAGCTGGCACTTTCTCCTCTTAAATTTCTGAAAAGGGATCTGAAGAAAAAGAGGCAGAGCAGATCCCTTCATTTAAATGAAAGCATGAAGCTTTTCACCCGATACCGGATCAGGGTAATCCTGCAGAATATTCCGAATTATGTCACGATGGCAGTCGGGATCTTATTCGCAAATCTGCTATTGATCTATGGCTTGATTCTGCCGAGTCTCCTGAACCATTATCAGGAGAGTATTCCGGATATGATGATTGCCCAATATCAGTATATCCTGCAGATTCCCTCTGCGGCCTTGGATGAGGATGATCAGCTGTCCAGCATGCTGAATCTCCTCGAATATGCCCAAAAGGCAGAAACAGAGAACGAGGATGCCGAAAAATTCACGGCCTATTCTCTGGATACCATTCCGGCTAAGGAGGGGAATATTGTGGATTCCATCCTCCTTTACGGCATTCAAAAAGACAGCCGCTATGTTAAAGCCGACCTGAAGAAGGGAGAGGTCTTGATCACCTCTGCCTATGCGGACAAGTATGGGATAAAGATCGGAGACCGGATCAGCCTGAAGGAGAGCTTTGAAGATAAGAGCTATGACTTTGTCGTAGGGGGCATTTATGATCTGGACAGCGCCCTTGCCCTTTTCCTGCCGCAGGAAGAGCTGAATGAGACCTTTGATCTGGGGAAAGATACCTTTTCCGGCTATTTTTCCGATACGGAGATCAGGGATATTCCTCAGGAGTATATCGGAAGTGTGATCAGTTATGAGTCCATGACCAAGGTCTCCAGACAGCTGCTGACCTCTATGGGAGGAATCATGTATCTCATGGATGCCTTTGGCATCCTTATGTTTATGATCCTGATCTACCTCCTTTCCAAGGTGATCATTGAGAAAAATACCCAGTCCATTTCCATGGCCAAGATTCTCGGTATGACGGATGCGGAGATCCGAAGTCTCTATATCCGACCGACTACAATCGTAACCTTTCTTCTGATCCTGCTGTCCTTGCCGATTGAGGCTGTTTCCGTCAGCTGGGTATGGAAGGCTTACGTTGCAACACAGATGAGCGGCTGGATCCCGCCGTATATCGATAATAAGATCTATCTGGAAATGATCGCCTTGGGATTTGGTACCTATCTTCTGGTTGCCTTTCTGGAATATCGGAAGATCAAAAAAATCCCGATGGAGGAGGCTTTGAAAAATGTGGAATAGAAAAAAGAAAAATCCGATCCCTCTGGCTGCCCTGCTGGGGATTTCCCTGCTCCTTTCCGCCTGCGGCTCTGCCTCGGCAAGTGGGGACAGTGCATCAGGAAATGCTGTTGCAGAAGAAAAGCAGATCGTCTTTTCTGCCGAAAAAGCAGTTCCAGCCACAGAAAAAGAGGAGACGGTAAAGGTAAAAGCAGATGCGGAGGGTAATCCGAAAAAGATTACCGTCAGCGACCTGCTGAAAGGGACGGAAAGTGGCGATTTTATCCTGGATCAGACGAATCTGAAGGAGATTCGGAATACAGAGGGAGATGAGGAGTTTCAGCTTTCCGATGATGGACAGCTGATCTGGCAGAGCCTTGGAGAAGATATTCATTATGAAGGGGAGTCAGATGCTTCTCTTCCGGTCGGCGTCAGCGTGAGTTATTATCTAAATGGGAAAAAGGTTAGCCCGGAAGAGATCGCCGGAGCAAGCGGTGAGGTGAAGGTTCGCTTTGATTATACGAATAGGCAAAGCGTGGAGATTGAGAAGGATGGGGAAATGAAGTCTGTCACGATGCCCTATCTCTTTATGACCATGGTGGTCCTGCCGGAGGATGTTTTCACGGATGTAAAGGTGGAAAACGGCAGCCTGGCCGAGCTGAGCGGAACTCAGGCCGTGATCGGCTATGCCGTGCCGGGATTTATGGATTCCTTGAAGCTGAATGACTGGGAAGTGACAGAGAATACGGAGCTTCCGGAATATGTCGAATTCACTGCCCATGCAGAAGACTTCAGCCTGGATTTTTCGGCAACTCTGGTGACAGACGGTCTATTCAATGAGCTGGAAGAGGAGGATCTGGAGGATGTCGATGAAATGACAGATGACATGGAGGATCTTTCCGAGGCTTCTTCTAAGATCCTTGACGGAAGCAATGAGTTGGCAAGCGGGGCAGATCTCTTTGGCAGCTATTTAGACCAGTATGTTTCCGGTGTAAATAAGGCCTTGTCTACCATGCTGACCAGCCTGGATACGATCAAGAGCCAGGTATCTGCGGCAATGGAAAGCTCCGGGACGCAGCTGACAGAGGCCTCCGCCTCTCTGACTGCCATCGCGGCCGATGCAGCAAGCATTTCCAGTCTGGTAACAGAGGAGCAGACAGCGATCAGTAAATTGGATCTGGCTTCATCCCATGTTACAGAAGCCAAGGATGCGCTCAGCAGCTTCAAGGAGTTCCATACAGAGATTCCGGCAGAAGACTATGCTGCTTTAGAAGAGGCTCTTGTCGGAGCAGATTCCGATATTGCAGCTGCAAAAGAGGGTCTTTTGAATACAGAAAAGATCGAAAGCATTACTTCTGCAGTCAGCGATATGCAGACTCGGCTGGAGAGCCTCTCTTCCCTGACAGGAAGCGGCAGTAAGGAAGACGGAAAAGAGACGGGCAGTAGGGATTCCGCCAGTCTTTTTACAGAGGAAGAGTGGCAGAGCCTGCAGTCCGGTGTGGACAGTTTGATTTCGGCGGGAGCTGTCTTAAATGAGAGTTACAGCAGTCTGAATGCCGGCCTTTATTCTCTGGCTGACGGCTTTGAGGAGTTCGATCGGGAAGCAATACAGGAGCTGAGCGATCTGGCAGGAGATGATCTAAAAGAGATTGTGCAGAAGATTCGGGAACAGAGAGAAGCAGAGGGGCAAAGCATTTCCTTCTCAGGTGCGGCAGAGGGGACAAAGTCGAGCCTAAGATATATTATTCAGACGGAAGATCCGACGGCGGAGCAGGAGGATTAGAAAAGAGAGGAATATTAGAAAAGCGTATTTGCCATAGCATGGCAGGGCAGAGGAAGTGGACGGAGGTTCACTTCCTCTTTTTTCGTATAGGACTAACCTCCATATTTTTCCTTGTTTTTAAACCGTAAAATAATTGAGCATATGCCATGGGTTTGATAAAATCAAAATGTTAGGGTTAAACCAATCGGGAGAAAAGCAGTATGAAAAAAAGAAGACTGAGCAAGCGGGAGCGCAGAAGAAGGGCTATTCTTCGCAGGCGTTTGCTCATAGCTGAGATGGCCTTATTTCTCTTCTTACTGATTTTTGGAATCCATTTCATCGTAGGAAAGATACAAAAAGCGGAAAAAAAGTCAGCGGGACAGACAGGAGAAATGCTCAGTGCAGATGCCGGGGAGAGAAGCGGAGAAGAAAAGGCAGAGGCGGAAAGCCTCAAGGGAAGTGTGGATGCGAAGGGAAATGTTACCTCTATTTACATTGAAAATACACCGATCGAAAATATAGATAGTCTCGATAATACGGTCAGAGAATGGGGCCTTGGCAAGGCAAGCGATGAAAAAAACAGACCCATAGAGGCTCTGGAAATGCAGGAAAAATACGGGGATAAGTATCAGGCCTGTTTTATCGGCGAAGATACGGAGCCGCCTCTTCTTTATCTGACCTTTGATCTTGGGTATGAAGGGGGATATACAGCCAAGGCGCTTGATATCTTAAAAGAAAAAGAGGTTCCGGCAGTCTTTTTTATCGTTGGTTATTATGCGAAAAGCGCCCCGGATTTGGTAAAGAGGATGATCGCGGAAGGGCATGAACTTGGAAACCATGGGATGAGCCATCCGACAGATGCGGAAGGAGCGGTAGCGATTACAGAAGAAGATGTCATGGATCTTCATAATTATATTTTGGAGAATTTTGATTACAGTATGCATCTCTTCCGTTTTCCTTCGGGCAACTGGTCTGAAAGAGGGCTGGCGATTGTAAATAATTGCAATTATAAATCCGTGTTCTACAGCAGTTTTTATCATGATTATGATGCAAATAAGCAGATGGAGCCGGCGGCGGCTTTAGATCTTTTGCTGGACGACTTACATCCGGGCGCAATCTATCTCCTTCATCTGAGCGGTTCTACCAATACGCAGATCCTGGGAGATTTTATCGACCAGGCAAGGGAAAAGGGATATGAGTTTGCTTTACTGCAGTAGGGGGGAAGGAGATTCTTGTTTATCGGACACTAGGTGTTCGTAAAGTGACCGATAGTGTTCGAAAAGTATCTAAAGTGTTCGATTAACGACCAATCAGACACTTTTGCTTAAAAACTGCAAGATGATTAGAATTTGATTGTTTTTTCACCACGATAATATATAATATAGATGTACACACATATCGTACACACGAAAGAGGTGATTCATATGATGACGACCCGTGTTTTCAAAAACGGCAACAGTCAGGCGATTCGCATCCCGCAAGAGTTGCGAACGGAAGAAAACGAATATTGCATCAACAAGGTGGGAGAGATTTTTATAGCTTATCCCGTGAAGGATCCGTGGGCACCGGTTCGTCAGGTGATCGGTACTTTCTCCGAGGAATTTATGGAGGAGAGAAAGCAGCCGTCCTGGGATGATGTGGCTGAAAGAGAGGAATTCTGATGTACTTATTGGATACCAATATCTGTATTTATTTCATGAAAGATCGGTATCCCTTACTTTCACAGAAAATCCTGGCACACAGTCCATCTGAGTTCCTGATTTCCTCTATTACGGTCTTTGAATTGGAGTATGGGGCAGAGAAAAGTAACTGGGGGGATCGAACCAGGGAAAAGCTTGCTATGTTTTTAGCTCCATTTACTATTTTACCTTTTTCGTCAGATGATGCTGTTTCTGCGGGAAGGTTACGAGGCTATCTTGAAAAGCAGGGGACACCAATCGGACCATATGACGTTCAGATTGCAGCGCAGGCTCTGACTGCTGGCGTTACTCTGATTACCCATAATGTTGGTGAGTTCAGCAGAGTGCCAAATCTAAAAGTGGAAGACTGGGTCATATGATCTGGTCTTTCTTTTTACTTGTGCGAGCAGAGGGGCAAATCTTCTTGTCTACATGAAAAGTTACTGATACGTAACTTAGAAACAGAAGGGTAACTTAGAATCAGAAATTAAAATGAAAAATAGGAAAAGAAAAAATTTCATACTTCTTGCAGAGGTCATCCTCCTGCTTCTGATTCTTCTGGCAATCTGCCATTCTCTTATCGGAAGAAAAGCTCCGGAAGCTCCGGAAACTGCCGGGCAGAAAAGCAGCGCTTCCGAAACAGAGGCGGAGAATAGGACAGAGAAGGCAGAAAGCATAACAAGTTCTGATTCCACTGCCTCGGATGCATCCGCGGATTTGTCGGAGAACGTAGCGGATGGATCGGAACTTCAGACAGAGAAGCAGACAGATTCACAAGCAGAAGAAAACACGGATACAAGTGCAGAGGCAAAGCAGAATATCTATTCCCTCTTCAACGTTGTAAAGGTAGAGGGCAGGCAGGGCATTTGCGCTTCGGCAGACTATTATTATGTCAGCAGCAGCAAGGCTCTTGCCAAATATGACAAGGATTGGAATCTGATCACAGAAAACACCGATCCCTTTGCCTGGGGCTATGAGGAAAAGGTAAATCATATCGGTGATCTCGATGTCAGTGGAGGAAAGTTATATTGTCTTGTAGAGAAATTTTCGAAAGGACAGGCTTCTAATCTTCATTTGGCGGTATATGATGCAGAAAGCCTGCAGCTCCTGAGCAGTCAGCCTCTTGACGGAGAGAGCGGTCAGGAAGAGGGAGCCGGTATCTGCGTCAATGAAGAGCAGGGAATTCTGATGGCCTGTGAATGGGGAGAAGGAGAAGCAGCAAAGTATCTTTATGAATATGACCTTGCAACAGGGGCATTTTTGAGAAAAATCTATATGGGTAATGCACCGGAACGGATTCAGGGGATTACCTATTATCAGGGAGACTATTACCTTTCTGCGGATGATGGGGATGCGGATCAGGGAGAAGCAGACCATATCTACAGGGTAACGCTGTCTGAAGATGGAAGGTCAAGCCTTGAGGCGGAAAAAGGCATTGCCGAGGTGACAAGACAGGGGGAGATAGAGGGACTTTCCTTTGATGAGGGACGGAAGCAGTTGCTGGTTCTTTATAACTTTGGGCAGAGAATTGTAGACGGGGCAAAGCAGGGCTTTTATGAGGGCTTTAATGAGGAGGAACACGAGGTTTATCTCTATTCCGTTCATAGATAAAATTTCAACAAACAGACGTTAAAAAGTAAGACAAAGGTTATGATTGACTAATAGCCAGGCAAGCATTATTATAATAACAAGAATTATTCTTATTAATGAAAGCGAGGGATCCGGATGGCTCAGGCAGTAAAGCTTAGAAATACAAAGCAAAGAGAAGCGATTCGTGAGAATCTGATTCATAGGACTGATCATCCAACCGCAGATATGATCTACAGTGATATCAAGGAGGAGCATCCCAATATCAGCCTTGGTACGGTATATCGTAATCTTGCAGTTCTGGAAGAACTGGGAGAGATCCTGAAGCTTCCCCTGATAGATGGCTCCAGCCGCTACGACGGAAATGTTCAGCCTCATAACCATTTCATTTGTAAGAAATGCGGACATGTTCTGGATCTGAACAATATTGATATGTCAGAGGTAAAGACCTTGGCGCAGGAGAGCTTTGATGGAATAATCGAAGATTGCAAGATCAGCTTCTATGGCATCTGCAAGGATTGCCGGGAGCTGTAAGAGCAAGAACTGAAGGCAGCAAGGAAATTATATAAAAAGGTAAGAAGAAAGGTGGTAATTATTATGGCAAAGTACAGATGTACAGTATGTGGACATATTTATGATGAGGAAAAGGAAGGCGTTTTATTCGCAGATCTTCCCGAGGATTGGGTCTGTCCGATCTGTAAGGTTCCGAAGTCCAAATTCGAGCTGGTAGAGGAGAGCGCAGAGCTGTCCTGGGCATCTGAGCATGTTGTTGGCGTTGCATCAGAGGTTCCGGAAGAGATCAAAGAATCCCTTCGTGCAGAGTTCGCAGGGGAATGCTCAGAGGTTGGTATGTATCTGGCAATGAGCCGTGCAGCAATGAGAGAGGGCTATCCGGAGATCGGTATGTATTATCGCCAGGCAGCTTTTGAAGAGGCAGATCATGCATCTCGCTATGCAGAGCTTTTAGGCGAGGTCGTTTCCGCTTCTTCCAAGGAGAATCTGGAAGCACGTGTTGCAGCTGAGAACGGAGCAACTACAGGAAAGACAGAACTTGCAAAGAAATGCAAGGAACTTAACCTGGATGCCCTTCATGACACCATTCATGAAATGGCAAGAGATGAGGCAAGACACGGAAAAGCTTTCGAGGGTCTGCTGAAGAGATACTTTGGTAAGTAAACACTGAAAAAATACCTTTATGAGGGGAGATGGAGTTAGCCATCTCCCCTGTTTGATTCAGGATGTTTTGTAATTAAAAAGGGCTGAGATGTTCTGCCCAGGATCAAAAACCGTTGAAAAACCCCAGTGCTTAGCAAGAGGTGCATGGTACATGTGCCTCGAGCTTAGCATCTGCTGGGTTTTTCCGTTCGGGACTCCGGCGCCATTTTAAATCGTGCTTTGCACGATGGCGCCTCGCGTGCATCGCATCGCCAGGGCGATACGATATAGAGCGAGAGCGTGTTTTAGATCCGGCAGAATCATTCTCAGCCTTATTCTCAATGCATCTCAATTCTTATTAGCTCCAAAGCCTGTTTCCTTGCGTTACTCTGGTGCATTCCGCCTGATTGTGGTAAAATTCATTAGTTATAATGCTTTCAGAAGGGATTTTGAATAAAGTTATGAATCAGAAGAAACCATCTTTAACAGTGAATTTTATCATGAATACGATCTTATCCATGTCGTCATTCATCTTTCCTTTGATCACCTTTCCTTATGTTTCCCGTGTGCTACTGCCGGTCGGAACAGGAAGAGTGTCATTCGCGACTTCTGTCATCACCTATTTTGCCATGTTTGCTCAGCTTGGAATTCCGACTTATGGTATCCGGGCCTGTGCCAGGGTAAGAGATGATAAGGAGAAGCTCACCAGAACCGTTCAGGAGATTTTTATCATTAATATGGTCATGACGATTTTGACCTATCTGGTCTTCCTTGTCACTCTTTTTGCGGTTCCCAAATTTCAATCAGAAAGAACCCTCCTTTTGATCATTTCCACGACTATGGTCTTTAACCTGATCGGTATGGAATGGCTTTATAAGGGACTGGAGCAGTATTCATATATTACAATCCGGTCTTTGATCTTTAAGTTCATCGCAGTCATTGCCATGTTCCTTCTGATCCATAAGCAGGAAGATTACGTGATCTATGGTGCGATCACGATCTTTGCGGCTTCTGCATCGAGTGTCTGCAATTTCTTTCATGGCCGTCGTTATATCAGCTATAAGCCAATCGGCGGCTATAACCTGAAGCAGCATTTAAAGGCAGTCATCATTTTCTTTGCCATGTCCTGTGCGACAACGGTTTATCTGAATCTGGATACGGTTATGCTCGGCTTTATGAAAACAGATGCGGATGTCGGCTATTATAATGCGGCGGTAAAGATCAAAAGCATTTTGACGACGATCGTAACCTCCCTCGGTGCCGTTCTGCTTCCGAGAGTTTCCTACTATGTAGAGCAGGGACTGATGGATAAATTCATGGATATTTCCAAAAAGGCCATTAATTTCGTCTTTCTGATCTCTTTACCCATGACCATCTATTTTATTCTCTTTGCAAAAGAGGGGATTTATTTCCTGTCCGGTAATGCCTATGCAGGCTCCATTCTTCCCATGCAGATCATCATGCCGACCATCTTTTTTATCGGTCTGACTAATATCATGGGAATCCAGATGCTGGTGCCCTTGGGCAAGGAGAAGATTGTCCTTCTTTCTGAGATTGCCGGAGCAATTGTTGATCTTTTGATTAATCTGATCTTAATTCCCAAATATGCTTCTGCCGGTGCGGCCATCGGTACTTTGGTTGCGGAAGCGGTTGTCTGGATCGTTCAGTATGTGATGCTGAGGGATACCGTAAAAGAGGCCTATCAGAAGATTCAATATCTGCCGATCGGCCTTGCCTGTGTTTTGAGCGTGGCAGCTTCCCTCTGGGTTAAGCTTCTGCCTCTGGGCAGCGGTTCTTTTGACTGCTTCATTACCCTTCTGATCTCGGCCATTCTTTTCTTTGGAGCCTATCTCCTGGTGCTTACCATCTGCAAGGAGAAGCTGGTCCTGGAATTAGAGAAGCAGATGATGAGTAAAGTATTCAAGAAAAAAAGATAGGGTCAGCTAAAAAAGGCTTATGCCAAAGTAGAGATTCAAAAGATTCAGAAGGAAAAGCAGGAGAAGAAGGGAGAAGAGTCCATCCCGAAAATTTTCCATATCCTGCTTACTTAGAGTCATATGAAAGAAGATGCTGATAAAGAAATAATAATAGAGGGCGATCTGCCAGTTCAGCCGGCAGGAGGGCCAGACAAAACGATACATAAGGCAGAGGCTGCAGATTCCGCATAAGACCGGAGCGATCGCGGAAAGGGATAATTGCAGTCCCCGGAAAAAGAAATTTCCCCGGCAGCTGAAATCCACACTGCCCAGCTTCTTTCCCTTGGGAAGCAGGGTGATCTTCTTAACCTTGCCTCCTGTGATCGTAATAAAGAGGGCATGGGAGAGCTCATGGTGAATGGTGCCGGCATAGGTCAGATAATTCCTGACAAAAAAGGCAATTCTGTCCCCGAGGAGAAAGGCGATGATGCCGGTGATCATGTCGGAAATCAAGCGAATCAGCCAGCCCAGGGCGAGTAGGAGAGCCAGTAGGAGAAGGGTACTGATCGCGGCCTTTATTGCTATATTAGAAGGAATATTCAAATAGAAAATGATCTTGTTTGTCAGGTTATAGAGCATCTTATTCTCAGCTTTCTTTGCTTTAGGTGATCTTCGCTTCGCATTCCGCTCGCGCGGGCGTATGCGCAAGCGCATACTTTTATATCTGATAAAAATATATCCCTGGATTTTTAATCATAGGGCAAAATCGAATCCATCATAGCAGATAAATCCTCCCTTGCCAAATCCGCCAAATCGTCATAAACTTCTTTATGGCAAAAAAATAATGGATCTGGGAAGGGAGGAATTTTTTATGGAGATCAAAGAAGCTGAAGAAGAAATAAAGGCAGAACTTCAGCAGGAACTGAAGGAAATAAAAAAGGAAGAAAAATCTTTTTTTCTGGAATGTGAAAAGCATTGGCTTTTCTGGGCACTGACCTTGGTCGGAGGCTTTTACGGAGCTTATACCTATACGGTCAGAGGAGGCGTTTTCTGTAATGCCCAGACCGCAAACGTGGTTCTTTTATCTATGGCAATCGGTACAAGAGACTGGCATCATGCCTTATATCTTCTCGTCCCCATTTCAGCATATCTGATGGGTGCCATTGTTTCTGAAATTCTTGCAAAATCAATCAAAAAATTACAACTGATCCGCTGGGATACCATTCTGGCCGGGATTGAAATGCTGGCCATCATTTTTCTGGGAGCCCTGCCGGCAAAAGCACCGGATCAGATCTGTCAGATTACCCTGAACTTTATCTGTTCCATGCAGTTTAATACCTATCGGCAGAATGAAGGCATTCCCATGGCAACGACCTTTGTGACCAATCATTTCCGGCAGACCGGCAGTTTTTTGGTAAAAGCCATCCGAAAGCATGATCCCCAAGCTTCTTATCGTTGGAAAATGCATGCTTCCATGATCCTGATGTTTTTACTGGGAGGCATTATCTCATCGATTTGTTGTGCCTTTTTCGCGACAAGGGCGATCTGGGGAGCCTTGCCCTTCCTTTTACTGATCTTTATCAAACTTTTGATCGCAGATCTGACTTATGAAAAGGGACTTTTAGGAAATGTTCCCCGGGGACATTAAAAGGGAAAAACAAAGGAATACAAAAGAAATGCAGAGGAAAAGCGGAGAAAAGGCCAAACAGATTTCTCCGCTTTTCTTTGCAAACGACATAACTATTCGTAAAACAAGACTTTCGCGAATAGTTTAAAGGAGGCTGTCTATGGCTCTTAGCTGTAATAAAATACTGGATCTGCCCTACGCCAACCAGCTTAAATTCATCGCCGGAAAAAAGGGAGCTTCGAACAGCATTCGCTGGGTACACTATCTGGAGGATCCGGCCTATGTAAAATGGTTAAAAGGCGGTGAGCTGATTATCATATCCGGCTCCGTGATTCAGGATAATACCGAAAAATTGATCCGCCTGATGAACAGTCTGTATGAGTATCATATTGCGGGAATCATTATTAATCTGAGTCCCTATATCCGGGAGATCCCTCAGTCGGTGATTCGGGAAGCAGACGAGCTGGAGCTTCCTCTTTTTGAGATGGCCGCTCAGATCCGAATCGTAGATATTAGTCAGAGCATTTGTTATGCCCTCTTCCAGTCCCAGCAGGTAGAACAGCAGAATGCAAATGCCATTCGTGAGATTATCTATGGACAGCGTATCACGGAGAGAAGGATGGAGCATCTACGCTCGATCGGAATCAGCAATGATAAAAGCTATCGGATGATCGCGCTAAAGGCGACTCCCTTTTCCGAAGAGCTGCCCCAGCAGTCCAAACTTTATGATGCGGGGGATGCCTACTCTCTGATTCAGGATATGGAAGACCTTCTCCACCGTTATTATCAGGAGAATTTTCATCAGTTTTTTTATATGCCGGATGATGGCCTTCTCCTCTTGCTTCTCTCTGATCTGGACTATTCTTCTGTCAGAAAAGGGCTGGAGGAAGTCTATGCCCTTCTTCAAAAGGCCATAAAGGGAAAAGTGACCATCCTGATCGGCAGTCGTTTTGATCAGGTCAGAGAGATAAAGAGTGCTTACGAGATTACCCGTAATCTTCTGCTCTCTTCGGAGGAAGAAGGAATCGTTGATTATTCGGATGATATTCTGGCACAGCTTTTTCATCATTATCCGGATCGGGAGGAACTTTTTCAGAATGTTTCTTATACTTTAGGCAGTCTTCTGGATGAGGATAAGGGAGAACTTTTTGAGACCCTTTGCAGTTTTTTTAACTGTGATCGAAATATCAAAAAAACGGCAGAGAGTCTTTATGTTCATGTGAATACCATTCATTACCGGCTTAGCAGAATTGAAAAATTATTGGATATTTCCCTGGAAGATGGAAAAAAACTCTTTCAGCTGGAACTTTGCTGCAGCCTCTATCGTTTGTATCAGACTACAAAATAACTTCCTTGTTTTTGTATATTTTCACAAATTTTCAAAAGAGCTTCTAAAGGAGATCTGTCCTGTCAGAGGCACTTTTTTTCTTGGACTTTCTGCCTTTTTTCGGGCGATTCTTCCCTTTTCACTTTGTGGCTAGGGCTGAAAAATAATCCTACTGTCGTATTTTGCTCCCTATTGTCAGAGCCCTTGTAATTTTTTATGATACCTTCAAGCAAAGGAGCTGGTCTTATTTTAAATAAGGCCGGCTCCTTTTTTGTAAGGAGAAAGGAGAAAGGAGAAGTTATATGAATGCTTATGAAAAAGAACGTACTTCCTTGGGAAAAACCTTGAAAAGAAAAGATATCTGGGCCTTTGCCTTCGGTGCCATCGTCGGCTGGGGCTGGATCATGCTGACCGGAAGCTGGGTGACCAATGCCGGAACTGTCGGCGCGATCATTGCCCTTTTGATCGGGGCAGCCATGGCCGGAATCGTCGGTATCATCTATGCAGAGATGACGCCTATGCTCCCCTTGTCCGGCGGTGAAATGGTCTGGGCCTACCGGGGCTGCGGATATAAATTCAGCTGGTTTACCGGCTGGGCCATCTGCTTTGCCTATCTGGCGGTTGCTGCCTGGGAGGGACCTGCCTTTGCAACGGCGGTTTCCTATCTGATTCCCTTACCGGACAGCATCATCTTATGGAATATTGCCGGTTTTGATGTCAGCCTCTCCTGGGTCAGCATCAGCATGATCGGTCTTGCCTTTACCCTCTTTTGTCATCTGAGCGGCATGAAATTAACCGCGATCTTTAATACCTGTGCTGCCTTAGCTCTGGTTCTTGGCGGCCTCGTCTTCTTTGGAGGTGGTCTTACATTAGGAGACATTGCGAATACAAAACCCCTTTTTAACAATGGAATTGCCGGAATCGAGCTGGTTATGATGGCTGCACCGGCCATGTTTATCGGCTTTGATGTCATTCCTCAGGCTTCAGAAGAAATGGATATTCCTTTGAAGCAGATCGGCTGGATGGTAATCTTTGCCATCGCACTTGGTGCGGCCTGGTATATTGCTATGATTGTCGGTGTTGGTTTTGCGGTTCCGAATGAAGCATTGGCAGATATGGACATTCCTCTTGCGGATGCAGCCTCTCTCCTCTTTGGTTCCAAAATTGCAGGTTATATCCTGATCGTCGCCGGAATCGGCGGAATCCTGACCAGCTGGAATGCCATGCTTGTCGGTGCAAGCAGAATTCTTTTTGGAATGGCCCGTGCGAAAATGCTTCCCGAAATTTTCGCCAAAACCAACAAAGCCAATGCGCCTTCCGCAGCCCTTGCCCTTTGTGGCCTGGTCGGTTTTATTGCTCCCCTTCTTGGCAAAAATGCCCTTGGCTGGTTTGTAGATGCCAGCTCCCTGGGTGCCGTTGTTGCTTATCTCTGCGTTGTAATTTCCTTTATCCAGATCAGAAGGAAGGAGCCGGAACTGAGCAGACCCTGGAAGATCAGACATTGGAAGCTGATGGCAGGTCTTGGTATTTTTGCCTGCGCCGTATTTATCAGCCTCTATATGCCTTTCGGATCAAGCTCTCTTGGCCTGCATGAATGGATCATGGTTCTTGTCTGGGTTATTCTTGGTGTCATCTTTGCGATCAGTAATGCGATCAAGCATAAAAATGTTTCAGAGAAGGAAAGAGAACTGCTTCTCTTTGGAGAGGACTATGCCCGGGAAGAAATCCTGCATTCTTCTGTTTCCGCATCCAAAAAAGAAGCCGGTAAATTCTCTGCAAATAAGATGGTCGGAGGTGAAAACTGATGCTGAAAAAGTATGCTACCGAAAAATCGAAAAAATTATATGAAGAAAACAGCAAATACCTTGTAGACGGCGTCGGAAGCTATTTTCATATTAATTCCTACAGCCCCTATCCTATTGCCATGACGCATGGAAAGGATGCCCACCTTTATGACCTGGACGGGAATGAATATATTGACTATGTTTTGGGCTTTGGCCCTATGCTCCTGGGCTACTGTAATGAAAAGGTAGATCAGGCAGTGGAGGCACAGCTGAAAAAGGGAACACATTTTAGTGCACCGAATCCGGAGCTGGGACAGCTGGCAAAAAAACTGACAGAGATCATTCCTTCTGCGGAGGCGGTCAGCTTTCAGAATTCCGGAACAGAGGTTGTGATGTATGCCCTTCGCCTGGCCAGAGCCTATACGGGTAAATATAAGATCATTAAATTCGAAGGTCAGTATCATGGCTGGTCAGATGAGGAAAAAATCAGTATAGATGCCAAAAATGTGGAAGAACTGGGTGACCGGGAACATCCCAATAAGATCATTCATACAAAAGGACAGCGCCTCTCTTCTGCCGATGATCTGATCGTTCTGCCCTGGAATGATGCGGAGCTTCTGGAAAAAACATTAAAAGAAGAGGATGACATTGCCGCTGTCATCATGGAGCCTCTGATGTGTGACTCCGGTCCGATCCTGCCCAAGGAGGGCTATCTGGAAAGGGTAAGGGAGCTGACCAAGGAATATGGGGTGCTTCTGATCTTCGATGAGGTCATTACCGGCTTCCGTCTTTCCCTTGGAGGTGCCCAGCAATATTATGGAGTAACGCCGGATCTTTCCACCTTTGCAAAGGCGATTGCAAACGGATATCCCTTTGGCGCCGTTGTCGGAAAAAAGGAAATTATGGAATGCGGAATTCATGCCTCCGGCACCTTCAACGGAAATCCCATCGGAACAGCAGCTGCTCTGGCAACGATCGAGGCCTTGTCAGAGCCCGGCGTTTATGAAGATATTGAGCGCCATGCTCTGATGCTGGAAGATGGCTTCCGAAAATTAGCAGGCAAATATCAGATAAAAATGTATATTCGACATGTTGGCAGCGTCTTTATTTTATTCTTCGGTTTTGAGGAGGATCCTGCGGATTTCAGGGAATGGCTCAGCCTGGCGGATATTCCCATGTATGAAAAATTTATTGCAAAAGCAGAGGAATATGGAGTACGCTTTACAGACAGGCGGGGCAGGGAATATCTTTCTACTGCCATGACAGACGAAGACATCAGGCGCACCTTAGAGGTTGCGGATCAGGTTCTCTTCGAACTGTGTGAAGAAGAATAAGAAAGAGGAATCCTATGACAGATTTCAGCGTGAAAGGGAAAAAGATCATCATAACCGGGGGCTCAAAGGGCTTAGGTTTCGGAATGGCAAAGGCACTTCACGAAGGAGGTGCCAGCCTTGTTATCATTGCAAGAAATGAAAAGCGGCTGCAGGAATGCGTAGCCGAATTAGAGGATCATACCGCTCCCCTTTATTATGTGGCGGTGGATCTGGCCGAGAAGGAGGCACTTACAGAGGCCTTTTCTGAGGCGCTTGCTCTATTGGGAGGAAGACTGGATGTTCTGGTGAATTGCGCCGGCATTCAATACCGCTGCCCGGCGATAGACTTTCCGGAAGAAGCGTGGTCTTCCATCCTGAATCTGAATCTCAGCTCCAGCTTTTTTATGGCTCAGCTGGCTGCAAAAGTCATGATCAAACAAAGAACCGGAAAGATCATTAACATTGCCTCTATGACTTCCTTTTTCGGAAGCCAGCTGATCCCGGCTTATACGGCGAGTAAGGGAGGAATCATGCAGCTGACAAAGGCACTTTCCAATGAATGGGCAGAATACGGTGTCACCGTGAATGCCATTGCGCCCGGCTATATGGAAACGGAACTTACCTCTGATCTGAAAGAAAAAAATCCGGCGCAATACGAAGAAGTTTGCAACCGGATTCCGGCAAAGCGCTGGGGAAAAGCAGAAGATCTTGCCGGTATTGTGATCTTCCTTTCTTCTTCCGCCAGCGACTATATATCAGGGGCGATCATCCCGGTGGACGGAGGCTATCTCGGTAAGTAGCCCTCATCTTGCCTTGTGAGACCGATTTCTATGCCGTATCGGTACATGACGGCACCTGCCGTATACATGTCCAGATTTCGGTCTCCCGAGCTGTTTTCCACTACGATCGTACTGACGGCAGAATAGCCATTCATCAAATGATCATTCAGTTCCTGCATCTCATCTGACTGGAGCTGGATGCCCATCATATCAAGAACATATTCATCTACGGCATCGATCCCGGCGGGCTGGGTGATGGCATCATAAATGTTGATCTCACGGATCTCTTCCGGTGCTTCTCTCCAAAGATAGGCTGCACCGATTCCCGCATAGGCACACCAGGTGCCGTAGGACATGGATAAAAGGCCGATGCCTAAGCCATTGGACTGATAAAAAGCAATCAGATCCGGCAGCATTCTTTTTACCACATCTTCCATCTGCTCTTCTAATTCCGGAAGGGACTGAATATCCTTTTCATAAATAAATTTTGCCTCTTCTCCTAGGGTCAGAATGGCTTCCATTCCCTTTGTAATCGTTTCTCTTACCGTAGACAATTGATCTGCGTCGCTCATTTTTCTCCTTACCTTTTATACTCTTCTGCCGCTCTTTTGCCGGCAGAAACCTTTTTACTACATGGATGCAAAGCAAAGTTTGCATTCTCTAATTGTAAAAGTATAAAGTGCATTTTTTTATTGGTCAAGGATTCTTTCGTAAAGTAGGCAGATTTTCCCATTTATACTTTTTTTTAGGAGCAAAGCAAGGAAAATCCGAATGCTTTAGTTTCCTGATTTTTCTTTTAAAAGCAGAAGCTCGGAGGGATCGATTTTAAGGTAACCCCGGTCTGCCACGCTAGCGCCGAGCTCCTTTTCGGTTTCCCAGCGAAGGGGCTTTGCATCTGCTGCGTCGGCCTTTCGGATCTGGAAAATATAGGAAAAGGTATCTTCGATCTTATTGACCACTTCATAAGGAAAGCTGTAAGCTTCTCCTTCCTGGGCCGGCATAAATCTATGAGCCCGGATACCCAGGTAATCCCAGTCCCCTTCCTTATCACAGGGAAAGCTGATCTGCCAGTCATCTGCAAGGATCCGGTCTCCCTCTCTGTGAGCCGGAGACAGGTTCTTACAGCCGGTAAGACGGGCTGTCGTCATGGTGCCTGGATGCTCGAAGAGGGTCCATTTATCATCAAAGGTGTCAATTCTTCCCTTGTTATAAACGGCGATTTTGTCGCTGAGGCGGTAAACCTCATCCCGGTCATGAGAAACCAAAACAGAACTGCCTTTGAACTTGCGGATAGTATCTCTTACGACCTGTTCCATATCCCAGCGAAGGGCTGCATCAAGGGCAGAAAAGGGCTCATCCAGCAGGATGATATCGGGATCGGAGGCAAGGATCCTGGCCAGGGCACAGCGCTGCTTCTGTCCGCCGGAGAGCTGATCCGGGTACTGCTTGGAAAGACCGGTCAGCTGCAGCTTCTCAACATATTCTGCAGCCAGCTTTCTTTTTTCTTCTTTGGAATGCTTTTTATCCCTTTCCATACCGGCGATGATATTTTCTTCTACGGTCATATTCGGGAAAAGGGCATAATCCTGGAAAAGATAGCCGACTCTTCTTTCCTGGGGCTTGAGATTGATCTTCTTCACGGAATCAAAAACGGTCTTGGCGTTGATCACGATCTTGCCCTCATCCGGGGTATCGATTCCCGCGATACAGCGAAGAGTCATGGATTTTCCGCAGCCGGAATCACCCAGAAGGGATAAGGTATCATCTTCTGCTTCAAAACAAACATCCAGGGAAAAGGATCCGATGTGTCTTTTGATATTAACGTATAAGGACATTCTTACCACCTCCTCTTGTTCTTACGGCCGGAAAGCAGGTTGATCACGATCATGATCGCGGTAGCGATTACCAGCATGATGATAACCCAGACACCTGCGGTTGCATAATCTCCGTCCTTGATGACATTCGCGATTCTCTGGGAAATCGTACCGGTTTTACCGGCGATATTTCCTGCGAGCATGGAGGTTGCACCATACTCTCCCAGGGCTCTTGCAAAAGTCAGAACGGTTCCGGAAGCAATGCCGGGACCGGCAGCCGGAAGAGTGACCTTCCAGAAGATTTTTGTTTCGGACATACCCAGGGTTCTTGCGGCATAGATCAGGTCAGGATTGACCATCTCGAAGGAAGAACGGGCATTTCTGTACATCAAAGGGAAGGAAATCATAGAAGCTGCAATAATACAGCCCAGCCAGGTCTGAACGACCTGAATATTGAGTTCATTGTACAAGAAGCTGCCGAGGGGTCTTCTTAAAGAAAACAATAAAAGAAGGAAGAAACCGGAAACGGTAGGTGCCATAACCATCGGCAGGGTAAGAATACTGTCGACAACGGCTCTGCTTTTTGGTCCGAGTTTGAGTACTTTTCTGGCTGTCCAAAGTCCGAGGAAAAAGCAGATGATCGTTGCAACGATACCTGTTTTCAGGGAGATCCAAAAGGGAGTCCAGTCGAACTTTGAGGCCAATTCAAAAAATTTAATCATGGCTTCTCCTTTTTCTTGTAAATCTGTTAATTTTGCGCATCTCTGTGCTTTTCACCGAATAGGAAAGGGATAAACTCTCCTGTTAGGTGAAAAACAAGGGATCCTTTAAAAGGATCCCTCGCTTTGACAGAAGCAATGAGCCGGATAGCTCTGCTTTGTTTTTTAATTATTTATTTACGATGAAATCGTATGCTTCGTAAGCGTTCAGGCAGAAGTCTGTCTGAAGGAAGGAAGCGAAGTCAGCTGCTGCTGCGATCTCTGCATCATCAGCATCCGGGTTCTCAACGAGGCACATCGGATATACAATGTCGCCTGTCAGTGTTCCGTCATCCTGAGCGATGATGGTCAGATCGTTCTGGTGATTGTAGTAATCAGAGTAGTAGATGGTAGCGATCTCTACAGAACCTTCTGCAGCCTTTGCTGCTGCTACTTCTACGTCATCTGCTTCGTCGATGCTTACACCGCCGAGAGCCTTGGAAATATCATCAGATGTGTAGCTTGCCGGATCATCGGACTCGTCCAGAAGGCCAAGCTTGATCAGAGCGATTCTTGTATATTTACCAACCGGTACGCTGCCTGCGCAGATTGCTGCAGTCTTAGCATCGCTGATGTTATCCCATCCTGTTACAGCTGTCTCAACATCGTTACCCTTAACCAGGCAAAGCTCGTTGGAAACAAGGTTTACGATAGAACCTTCCTTAACCATGTGGTCTGTCTCGTCAAGTGTTGTAACCTGAGCCTTTCCTGCTGAGAAGAAAAGGTCATGTCCGCTGCCGTTTGCTTCTTCAATTCCCTGAAGAAGTGTTCCTGAAGAACCTGTGTTGTATTCGATCTTGATGTTCGGGTGCTTGGACTCATATTCCGGAATGATCTCATTCTTGAATACTTCCTCAAGAGAAGCTGCGATATCGATGTAGATTGTTGCATCTTCAAGCTCTGTAGCAGATCCTGATGCATCAGCAGAAGCATCTGCGGAAGCGTCTGCTGTTTCAACTGCTGCGTTAGAAGAAGCGTCAGCGGATGCTGTTGTCTCAGTTGTGCTGGAAGCACCGCATGCTGTCAGGCTGAGTGCCATAGCAGCTGTTAATAAACCTGCGATAATTTTCTTTTTCATTTCTAGTCTCCTTTTTCATAACAAAGTGTGACGTCCATCCTTGTCTGCACATGGCAAGACCTCTATAATGAGAGAAACGATGGAGGTTACTTATGAATAAATTGAACACTTACGCCCTGATCCTGGCCGGTGGAAAATCCAGCCGCATGGGTATGGATAAAGCCATGATCAAGCTTGGTGGAGTCACCATGCTTCAAAGAGCTGTTTCTTTTTGGCAGAATACAGGAATCGTTGACAAAGTCTTGATCTCGGTAGGCCCGGAAAATCATTTTACGGATCTGCCGGAGCATACAGAGCCTGTTTCGGATCTCTACGAAGGGAAAGGTCCTATGGTAGGGATTCTGTCTGCTTTTGAGAAAACCGATGCGGATGTTCTCTATGTAAGTGCAGTGGATATGCCGAATCTCATGGAAGGTCTTCTTCTTCCGATACCGGAGGAGGCCGATGTTGCCGTCTATAAAAATGAGGGCAGGATTGAGCCTTTGTTCGGAGTATATAAGAGAAGCATTCAGACAGAAGCAAAAAAGCTGTTGGAAAGCGGAAATAACCGGATGCGAGCTTTGCTCGATCAGGTGAAAACCTCTTATTTTTCTCTTCCTCCTGCAAGAAAGCATCTTTTTGACAACCTCAATACCATCGAGGAGCTTCAAAGAGCCCGTGCAGGCTACCCTCCTATGATCTCAATCATGGGCTGGTCCGGATCCGGTAAAACAACCTTCATGGAAAGGCTGATCCCCCTTCTCATACAAAGAGGATACAGGGTTTCTGCCATAAAGCATGATGCACATGGATTTGAAATGGATAAAGAGGGAAAGGATACCTGGAAATTTGCGAAAGCCGGCGTAGAATCGGTCGGCATCATTGGCCCGAATAAGTGGGCGATGTATGGAAAAGGAAACTATGATCTGAATCAGATGCGGGCTGCCATGCCCTCCTGTGACCTGATCCTTGTGGAAGGATACAAGATGGGGGATTTGCCGAAGATCGAGATTCATCGAAAGGCAAACCAAAAACCGCTCGTCAATACAGACGATAGCCTTCTGGCTGTTTTTACGGATGAAGTTCTCGAGACAGATGCAAAGCAATACAGTCTTACTGAGTATGAAAAATGCGCAGATTTGATCTGCGATCTTTTTCTCTGCTGATGAATATGCAGAATAAAAGAGCAACCTGGGGCTGCTTTTTCTTTGCTCCTTTTCGATAAATGGAAGGCAGCTTAGTTTCCTCTGCCACCCCGGGGATTCCAGAAATCCCGTCCCAGTCACCATAGCAGAGATCATAGAAGCAGTTCTGCCTTAGGCCAAAAGGATCGGAGTAAATAATTCAATTGGGAATACCATAACAAAAAAAGCTTGCAAATGCAAGCTTTTTTTGTTAGAACACACTAATCATTCTCGGCCTTTGTTGGCAGGAAATGCCTTAGAGCGGACAGACCTCATCGCCGGGATGAACATAGCCTTCTTCCAGCACCTTTACAAAGATTCCCTCTCGGGGCATAACACAGTCGCCCACCTGCTGACGGATAGCACAGTCCTTATGACATTCCTTGCCGATCTGCGTCACTTCGCAGAGAGCGCTTCCGACCTTCAGCTTTGTTCCGACGGGAAGAATTTTGAGCTCAATGCCTTCTGTCAGGATATTTTCCGCAAAATCTCCCGGTTTAAGCTGAATCTTGATCCCGCTTTTCTGCATAACATCAACGCTTTCCTGGGCCAGAAGACTGACCTGTCTGTGCCAGTTTCCGGCATGGGCATCTCCTTCTATACCGTGATTGGGGAGTAAATGAACTTCCTCAACCGGCTTTTTTAATACGCCCTTGATCTCACTTGTACAGACTGCAAGTACCTTAGCCATGATGGTGCTCCTCTCCGCAGTCATGGGTATTTCCTTTTAAGACATCAAGACCATGTCCTAAGGAATCCAGAACGGCTGCTAAATTTTCAGTAGATGCCTTTTTACTGCCGGGAAGGTTGATGATCAGACTTTCGCCCCTGATGCCGGCAACCTCTCGGGAAAGGCAGGCTCTGGGCGTGATCTGAAGGGAGGCATAGCGCATGGCCTCCGGGATACCGCGGGCTTCCTTCTCCAGAACGGAAAGAGTGGCTTCCGGTGTGACGTCACGTTTGGAAAAACCAGTTCCGCCTGTTGTCAGAATGAGGGCGTAGCCTTTTAGATCTGTAAATTCGATCAGTTTCTCACGGATTTTATCATAGTCATCCGGAAGAATATCTTTTTCGGCAATCTGATAGCCGGCTTCTTCCAGCATCTTGCAAAGAGCGGGACCGGAGGTATCTTCTCTTTCTCCGATGCTGCCCTTATCGCTGATGGTAAGTACTGCTGCTGTGTAGTTCATCTTTCACCTCTGTGTATAAAAATAGCTTAAAGCTAAATGTGCTTTATTTTTTTTCAATGTGTCAAGGAAACAATGATGATAATTATGTCAACCACCTATCCGGTTCATACTCCGGCCGCCGGCACTGGCCTGTCCGGAAACAAAATCTGGATGCTGCTGCGGCTTTTGGCCGATGGCAGCTGCCAGTTTGTCGACCAGCTCATTTCCATGTAAACCCCGAATGGGGATTTCTTCGGAAGAGTGAAGGCAGGGCTTGATCTTGCCGTCACTGGTCAGTCGGATTCGGTCACACTGCTCACAGAAATCATGGCTGATGGGCGTGATCAGACCGACCCTTCCCTTTCCATTTGGCAGGCGGTATAAGCTGGCAACGCCGGAATTCCCACAGGGCTGAAGAGCAGGAATCCTTTCCAGAACGCTCTTACAGGGCAAAAAGGCACTTTCTGAAAAAGAAGCTGCCGGCCCTAAGGGCATCAGTTCAATAAAGCGTACTTCAATCTCCTCTTCTTCTGTCAGTTTTACAAAGTCCGGGATCTCTTCCTCGTTAAAGCCACCGATCAGAACCGTATTGATCTTAAGGGGATTAAGACCGGCTTTCCTTGCAGCCTGAATCCCCCGAAAGACCTGCTCTAGGGAGCCGCCCCTTGCCATTTGCAGGAACTTGTTCGCCTGAAGAGTATCCAGGGAAATATTTACCCTTTGCAGGCCTGCTTTTGCAAGATTTTCTGCCATGTCTTCTAAAAGAAGGCCGTTTGTTGTTAAGGCAATCTCTTCGATCCCCTCAATGGCAGAGATCTGTTCGATCAGGGAGCAGATGCCCTTTCGGATCAGGGGCTCTCCCCCGGTGATTCTGATCTTTTTTACACCGAGATTTGCGGAAGCTGCGGCAATCTCGGCAATCTCTTCCAGACTAAGGATCTGCCCGTGGTCTTTTTTATCGACACCGCATTCCGGCATACAGTAACGGCAGCGCAGATTGCAAAGGTCGGTCACTGAAATGCGAAGATAAGAAATCCTTCGATTGAAATGATCTTTCATGATAAAGAAATCCTTTAATATCTGCCGAAGGTACAGTTGGGCCACTGACAGGCCTCTGTTCCGCAGCTCTGACAAAAGCCGCCGTCTCCGAGATGAACCAGATCCTCGTAGGTCAGCTTTAAGCCTGTCATCAGCTGAGGAAGGATGACATCAAAGGTGGTGGTTGGCTGTCTTACGGCCGCACCCGGAACACCGATGATGGCTGTATCATTTAAATAGGATACCAGAAGCATGTTGCCCGGCTGGGAAGGAGTTCCGTGACGGACGATCTTTGCACCGGATCGGCGAATAGCGGTCGGGGTCAGGTCATCCGGATCCACGGACATACCGCCTGTCATGACAATGATGTCGGCTCCCTCTTCCAGGTAAGAAGCGATGGCCTGATCTAACATATCCAGATCATCGTCACAGATCTTAGCGCCGAGAATCTGAGTCGGATACTGAGCTGCCTTTCTCCTGATGACTTCTTCGAAGAGGTCTTCAATACGGCCGTTATAGATCTCGCTGCCGGTAATAATGATACCGATCTTCTTTTCCTGATAGGGTAAAAAGTCGATCAGGGGACGATCTGCCTCTTTGGCAATCTTTTCCGCCTCGATGATCTGGCTTTCCTCTGTGACAAGGGGAACGATTCGCATGGCTGCCAGCTTGGATCCCTTATGACAGGGATAGTGATCCGGCAGGGTGGAGATGGTGATATCTCCGATGGAATTGATCCGGTTTAAGAGGTCTACATTTACGCGGAGCATGCCGGGGCGGTCTGCAGTCAGCACCATTTTACCCTCGGAGGGACCGGTAAAGCTTGCACCCTCTGTCTTGGAGATCTCTGCCAGCCTTAAGGCAGCATCCTCTTCGTGAATCTCTCCGGCATTTTCCTCCCAGACAAAGATATTCTGCTTGCCCAGATCATAGAGCCTTTCCAGATCCTCTTCCTGAATCACATGGCCCCGCTTGAAAACAGGACCTTTAAAATCTTTTCCGATACCGGTAATGTCGTGACAGAGAATCTGTCCGACGGCATCCTTTGTTTTTATTTTTTTCATCGTTAAATCCTTTCTCTAAAAAAGAGCCTTTATGTGTAGGTGCTTTTATGGTTTAAGCCCCTATTTTATCCGATATAAAAGACCTTCAGCAGACTGCCTGCAGGGATCGGAGAGCTGCCGGCCTCGATATAGGCCATGGCATTTGCACCGGACATGGTATGCAGTGCACCGTTTCCCTGTTGTTTTGCTGCCTTAAAATAGAGCTTTCCTTCCTGAAAATCCAGGTTTCCGCGAAGAAGGCGGGGCTGTTTACTCTTTTTCCCGAAGTCCTCTGCCAGATAGGCGGAAACTTCCGGATAGTAGGGATTTCTGCCGCTTAATTTGCGAAGTACCGGCAGAACAACCGCATAAAAATTCGTTAAGGCAGAAGCAGGGTTTCCGGATAAACCAAAGAGAAACTTTCCGTCCAGAAGACCGTACCAGCTTTTTCCGCCCGGTTTCAGCTTCAGGTTGCCGCAGAGAATCTCCGTGCCCAGTGCTTCATAAGAAGCCTTGGTCAGATCATAATCTCCCACGGAAACGCCGCCGGTGGTAAGGATCGCATCACATTCGGAAAGGCCTTTTTGGATCAGAGCAGAAATCTCTTCTACAGAATCGCCGGGCGTTCCCAGATAGACCGGAATGCAGCCGGCCTTTTGGATGACACCTTCAAAGGAATAGCGGTTGGAGTTGGGAATCTGTCCCTCTTCTGCCCTGCTTCCTGCTTCAAAAAGCTCGCTTCCGCTGGTAATGATACCGATCCTGGGGCGGGCAAAGACCCGAACGGTCGGAATAGACTGGGAAGCGAAGGTACCTGCAAGGGGACCGTCAATCTCCTGCCCCTTTGAAGCAAGCAAATCTCCTTCCTGAATATCCTCTCCCTTATGGATCACATTTTCATCATAGGCATAGGCTCTTTTCAGGGTTACCTCCTGCTCGGTAAAGTCTGTTTCCTCGAACTTTGTAACGGCATCGGCTCCTTCCGGCATGGGAGCGCCGGTCAGGATCTTGGATGCAGTTCCCTCTGTTACCTTTTTGCCGGGCACAGAGCCTGCCGGAATTTCCTCCAAAATGGAAAGGGTAACAGGAAGAGCTCCCTTGGTATCTGCACTTCGAAAGGCGTAGCCGTCAAAGGGAGAGCGGTCAAAGGGCGGGACAGAGCTTCTTGCGACAAGATCCTCCGCACAGATCCGACCGTAAGCTTCTTCTAAAGGAAGAAGTTCGGAGGAAATGGGGGATGTTTTTTCGAGGAGGAGGTCTCTTGCCTCCTGCCAGCTGATTCTTTCTTTCATAAATAAAAGCCTTTCCTTTCTCGTAGACGAAAGCCCACTGCCCTTATCCGGGGGAGTTGGCTATATATTTCGCAATAAATACATGGTAGTGTCATCCAGACTGTTGCTGTCCTTCTCCATCACATCCAGATAATAGGAAATGATAAAGGAAGCGGAATCGTGGAAGTTCTCAAAATCATTATTTACAACGGCATAAGCCTTTTTGATTTTATTCATCACCGTATTGCGGTGCATAAACATCTTTTCGGCCGTCTTATTGATATTTTGCCGGTTCGACAGATAGACAAACATCACATCGGTAAGATTATTCTTGTGATCCTTGTCGAACTGCTTGAGCATTTTATACTCTGAGGTGATCAGCATCTCTCCATGAAAGGCATCTGCGGATTTCTTTGCCAGATAGAGGAGATAAATATCCCGAAAGGCAATGAAAGGCTCCTTCCTTTTATGAGAAAGGTTGCGGTAACGCAGGGCAATGTTGCACTGCTCCGCCGCCTTTGACAGATCCATCAGGGAATAGAAGGGATCACTCGTTCCGACAGCGAAGGAAATATCCTGAAAAAGCTCCCCAATCTCATTTCTTTTTTTGACAGCTGTATCAGACAGCTGCTCCCCGCTGTCACCGGGCACATAGGGCCGGAAAAGATAGAGAGAATTGTTGTGAACAAAGGGCACATAATCCGGGGAGAGATTATGAAGATGCCAGCTCAGGATATCAAAGGGAAGGCGGTTCATATTGTCATATTCAATCTTAGAGAGAATAAAGGAGCCTTCCATCTCGCAATACATGATCATCTTCACCCTTTCTTCGTAGGAAGCGGCCGGGTCATGAGGATGATCCAGGATATCGATCAAAAGGGATTCTTTCATATCAGAGGAAGCCGAGGAATTATAACGACCGTTTCTGAAATAACGGCTGATATTTTCCGTAAAATAAGAGATCAGATATTTTTCATTTTCATAGGCCTTCTCATCGGCAAGGAGCCAAAGCATGTAAGCAACGATATGCCCGTTGACCTGAAGGGGCTCCCAGTAACTGAAGAATTCTCCGTTTGCTGTATTGCTAAGCGTCTGCCGGCTGGCAGACTGACCAAGAGAATTCGAAAGGGGAATGACCCCCAGACGGATCAGGGTATGAACCGTTTCGGAGCTTAGATAGCCCTTTTCTTCCACATCCCGGAAAATGGGCGGATTGATATCCTCCGGCTTATAAGAACCGATCACCCGATAGCTTCGATCCAGAATGACCAGGGGACAGGAAAGAATGTCCTGACAGACCTCTATGATCTCCTGCAGCTCCAGATTCTGCAGCATGGCATCGGATAAGGCAGACTCCCATTTTGTGAATTTATGGAAAAGATTCAGGATCTGATTAAATACGACAATAGAAGAATCCTTTGAATATAAGAAAAGAATGGAAAGACTGTCAGTTATTTCCTTTGGCAGCTCTTCCCTCTCCGGAAGGATGCAGAGATAGATGTGATGGGAAAGCACCTGCCGGCTGATCAGGGTCGAAATATGACTTTTTACAAAGGAATTGGAGACCAGATAAAGACAATCATCCGGTTCATGGTATTCCTCATCGGAGGAAAAAAGCTTAATGCCTTCGATCTTCTGCTCCGGATCGATCCCATAGGCATCATAATCTGTAGTTGAACATAATTTATTAAAAAGTGTACCAATAGAAAGTTTCATAACATATAGTTCCGTTTGCTTGTTATAAATATAACCAAGAGTTATAAATGTGCACATTATTTTTTTGAATTAGGTGACATTCTGCACAATTATTAGGTCATTATAGCATGATATAATTTGAAAAAGAAAGACATAACATCGAAAGGAGTCAAACGAAATGAACTTTTTTTCACCAGCTGACGTTGCAGCAAATTATATAGCAACAGGAAAGGCAAAAGTTAATACGCCCATTCCGAAGATGATTCTTCTGGGCATTTTTGCAGGGATCTTTATCGGAGTCGGAGGAATCAGCTCTACTACGGTTGCGGTTTCCATCCCTCTGGCCTCGGTAGGTAAATTCGTCGGAGCCTGTGTATTCCCGGGCGGACTGACCATGGTACTGATCGCAGGAAGCGAGCTTTTTACCGGAAACTGTCTTCTGACGATTCCGCTTCTGCAGAAGGAGATCTCCCTTGGAGGTATGCTGAAGAACTGGGTTTTTGTTTATATCGGAAACCTGATCGGAAGTCTTCTGCTTGCGGCAGGTGTGGTATACAGCCATCAGATCAGTCTCTTTAACAACGGGCTTGCTGTTTCTGTTATTTCTACCGCAGCCACAAAGTGCTCCATGCCTTTTAGCGATGCGCTGATCAAGGGTATCCTTTGTAACTTCCTTGTCTGTATTGCCGTATGGATCTCCTTTGCGGCAAAGGACGTTGTAAGTAAGATCGTCGGACTTTTCTTCCCGATCATGATGTTCGTATTGTGCGGATTTGAGCATAGCATTGCAGATATGTATTATATCGGTGCCGGTCTTTTCGCAAAGACGATTCCGGCTTACGCACAGGCAGCACAGGAAGCCGGTGTGGATATGACAAATCTTACGGTTGCTAATTATTTCGGAGCAAACCTTCTGCCGGTAACGCTCGGTAACATTATCGGTGGTGCCGTTCTGGTCGGTGGTGTATACTGGTTCTGCTATCTGAAGGGTAAAAAATCATAAAAAGCAAAGGCTGACAGAAAGCGGCAGGCTTTGCCGGAACAGAAGGCAGCATAACAAAAGTACATCTCGCAGAGAACAGGTCTTTTCAAAGGCCTGTTTTCTCGCATTCTATTTGCCTGCATTTTTTAGGAAAAGAACAAGAGAAGGAATCTTTTTTCTTTTCTTTTGTTTATTATAAATATTTACTATTTATTAAAAATTATTAAGGAGGGGTTATGAGTCAACTATATCTAGCTGATCCCAAAAGCACGGATGTAAAAATTAAAAATATCTTGAATAAGTTTAGTACAAAGGTAGAGGTTTATCCGCCGGGAACCTGCCCTTTGACGGTACAGTATTCTTTTCTTCTGGCTTCCATGAACCAGACCTGCGGAAAGTGTGTACCCTGTAGGGACGGTCTGCCGCAGCTGTCCAATCTTCTCAAGAAGATCCTGGATGGAGATGCTGATGAAACGACCTTAGATCAGATGAGAAGTCTGGCAACCATGATCACCCAGTCCTCTGATTGTGCGATCGGTTATCAGTCCGCAGCGGAGGTTCTGGCTGGACTGGATACCTTTGCAGAGGAATACGAAAGTCATATCAAGAAGCATGTCTGTCCGAGTGAATCTGGTCAGATGGTGCCCTGTATCCATCAGTGTCCGGCTCATGTAGATGTACCGGCCTATATTGCCCTGATCGGTCAGGAGGACTATGCCGCTTCTATTAATATGATCCGGAAGGACAATCCTTTCCCGACGGCCTGTGCCATGATCTGTGAGCATCCCTGTGAGGAAAGATGCAGGAGAAATCTGATCGATGATGCCGTAAATATCCGAGGACTGAAAAAATATGCAGTCGACCAGGTCGCAGCAGATAAGGTCGAGGTTCCAAAGGCAAATCCTTCCACCGGCAAGCATATCGGTGTGATCGGCGGAGGCCCGGCAGGTCTGACCTGTGCTTATTTCTTAGGTCAGATGGGACATAAGGTGACTGTCTATGAGCGCCATGATAAGCTGGGCGGCATGCTTCGCTATGGTATTCCGAATTACCGTTTCCCGAAGAACCGCTTGGAGGAGGATACTAATGCCATTCTGTCTGCAGGTGATATCGAGGTAAAATACAATACCCATATTGATACAGCGGAAAAAATTGCGGAATTACATGAAAAATATGATGCCCTCTTTGTTGCGATCGGCGCTCAGGAGGGTAAAAAGCTTCGTCTGGACAATGTAGATGCCAAGGGTGTTGACTCTGCGGTAGATATGCTGGATGGCATCGGCAATGGCATAAAGCCGGATTATACCGGCAAGACCGTCTGTGTCATTGGTGGCGGAAACGTTGCCATGGATGCGGCCCGTTCTTCTGTCAGATGCGGAGCAAAGGATGTCCGTGTTATCTACCGTCGTCGAAAGGAAGATATGACGGCATTAGAGTCTGAGATCGAATCCGCCATGCAGGAGGGTATTGAATTTATGACCCTGATGGCACCAAAGTCCATTGAAGCGGATGAAAATGGCAATACCACTGCCCTCTTTGTTAAGCCGCAGATGATCGGACCTTATGATCGTGCCGGAAGACCCAGCCCTATGGATACAGAGAAGGATGAGATCCGGGTTCCCTGTGAGATCGTTCTGATCGCTGTCGGCCAGGATATCATCTCCGCTCCTTTTGAAGAATTCGGCATGAAGGCAAACAGAGGCGTTTTTGAGGCCTCTCTTACTACCAGAGTGGAGGATATGGAAGGCGTATTTGTCGGAGGTGACTGTGCAACAGGCCCCTCTACTGCTATTCGCGCCATTGCGGCAGGAAAGGTTGCTGCCCACAATATCGATGAATACCTTGGCTATCATCATAAGCTCCCCTGTAATGTGGAGGTACCGCCGGCGAAGGAAAATAACCGTGTTCCGACCGGAAGGGTTAATGTAACGGAGCGTCCGGCCTTCATCAGAAAATGTGATTTTGAAGGCGTGGAAGTAGAACTGACCCATGCAGAAGCCATGCAGGAAGCAAACCGCTGTCTGAGATGTGACCACTTTGGCTGTGGTGTATTGAAAGGAGGCAGAGACGAATGATTCATGTAACGATAAACGGAATTGCCATTGAGGCAGAAGAAGGAACGACCATCTTAAAGGCAGCCAGATCCGCCGGCATCGAGATCCCGACCCTCTGCTATCTGGAGGGAGTAAACGAGATCGGCTCCTGTCGCCTTTGTATTGTTGATGTAGAAGGAATGGAAAAAATGCCGCCGGCCTGCAATACCTTAGTGCAGGAAGGAATGGTGATCGATACTATGTCAGAGAGAGTTGTAGCAGCAAGAAAAACCGTGCTCGATCTTCTCCTCTCCAACCACCATCAGGATTGTTTTTCCTGTCCGAATAACGGTATCTGTGATCTGCAGAGATATTGCAATGACTATGGCGTAAACTATACCAGCTATGAGGGAACCCGCTATAAGATCAATCCGGCACCCAAGGATGAGCATCCCTTCCTCAGCTATGATCCCAATCTTTGCATCCATTGTATGCGCTGTGTCAGCACCTGTGATCATGTTTCCGGACGAGGCGCGATCGAACTGGATAAGACAGGTATGTTTACCGTAATCGATGCTCCCTTTGGAGAAAACTGGAAGAATACCCTTTGCGAATCCTGCGGTAACTGTGCAATGGCCTGTCCGACCGGTGCTTTAAAAGAAAAAAGAAGAAAAGAATATCGTGAATGGGAAATCAAGCGTGTACGTACCACCTGTCCCCACTGCGCAACAGGCTGTCAGTATGATCTGATCGTCAAAGATAATAAAATCGTAGATTGTGAGCCTGCAGACGGACCAAGCAACCATGGCAGACTCTGTGTCAAGGGACGTTCCGCCAGCTTTGATTTTGTTCATTCCAAGGATCGTATCAAATATCCTTTGATCAAGAATAAGGAAACAGGTGAATTTGAAAGAGCTTCCTGGGATGAAGCCCTGGATCTGGTCGCTTCTAAATTCATGGAGATCAAGAAGAAGTATGGCTCCAGCTCTCTGGCCGGTTTTGCCTGCTCCCGTTCCCCGAATGAGGATATCTACATGGTTCAGAAGATGGTAAGATGCTGCTTCGGAAATAATAATACCGATAACTGCGCCCGCGTCTGCCATTCTGCTTCCGTATCCGGACTGGCCATTACCCTCGGATCCGGTGCCATGACAAATCCGATCTACGATATCACTCATGATGTAGACTGTATCCTTCTGGTTGGTTCCAATCCGGAAGAAGCTCATCCGGTAGTCGGTATGCAGATCCGTGAAGCGGTTCGAAAGGGAACCAAGCTGATCGTTGTAGATCCGAGAGATATCGGCCTTACCAAGTATGCCGATATTCATCTGAAATTAAAGCCGGGAACAGATATTATGTTCGCAAACGGTATGATGCATGTTATGATCGAGGAAGGTCTTGTAGACGAAAAGTTCATTGCAGAAAGAACAGAAGGCTATGAGACTCTCAAGGAGATCGTAAAGGATTATACACCGGAAGTTGTTGCAGAGGCCTGCCATATCGATAAGGATCAGCTGATCGAGGCTGCCCGTATGTATGCCACAGCAGACAAGGCACCGATCATTTACTGTCTGGGTGTAACAGAGCACTCGAATGGTACGGTTGGCGTTATGTCCATGTCCAATATGGCTATGCTTTGCGGTAAGATCGGTCGGTCCGGCTGTGGTGTCAACCCTCTTCGTGGCCAGAACAATGTACAGGGTGGCTGCGATATGGGCGCTATGCCGAATAAGTTCCCGGGCTATCAGGATGTAACAGATGATGCCATCCGTGCAAAATTCGAAAAGGCCTGGGGCGTGGAACTGGATCCGAATATCGGTACCTTTGCAACCGATGTATTCCCGAAAGCAATTAAGAAGGAAATCCGCGGACTTTATATTTATGGAGAGGATCCTGTGGTTACAGATCCGGATACAACTCATATCCGTAAGGCTCTTTCCAGCCTGGACTTCTTTGTTGTGCAGGAGCTTTTCATGACGGAAACAGCAGAATTCGCAGATGTTATCCTGCCAGGTATGAGCTATGCGGAAAAGGAAGGAACCTTCTCCAATACAGAAAGAAGGGTCTGCCGTGTTCGTAAGGCGGTTGATCTGACCAAGGATCCGGAATTCGATATCCGTCTGGATACCGATATCATCATTGATCTGATGAATCGTATGGGTTATCCGCAGCCGCATCTGACTTCTGCCCAGATCATGGATGAGGTTGCTTCTCTCACACCGAGCTTCGGCGGTATTTCCCACGAGAGGCTGGATAGCGAGGAGGTTGCCGGAAACGGCCTGCAGTGGCCCTGCCCGACCAAGGATCATCCGGGCACACCGATTATGCATGTGGGTAAATTCTCCCGTGGTCTCGGCTGGCTCTATCCGACAGAATATTCAGACCCGATCGAGCTTCCGGATAAGGATTATCCCCTCTATCTGATGACAGGCCGTATTCTCTATCATTACACAACCCGTGCCATGACAGGCCGTACTCCGGGTATGATGGAGATTTCCGGAAAATCCTTTATCGAGATCAACGAAATGGATGCCGCAAGAATCGGAATCAAGGACGGAGAGCTGGTAAGGGTTTCTTCCAGACGAGGAAGTATTCAGTCCACTGCCCGTGTCGGAAAGAAGGTTTCGGAAGGAGAAACCTGGATGCCCTTCCACTTCCCGGATGGCAATGCAAACTGGCTGACAAACTCTGCCTTAGACCCCATCTGCAGGATTCCGGAATATAAGGTATGCGCGATCAAGGTGGAGAAGATAAGTGATGAAAATTCGTGAATTATACACTGAATTTCAACCGGAAACAATCAAAGAAACAGAATACAGAGCTGTAGGCTCAGATGGACAGACCGCAATCAAAAGGCGGTCTGTTCTTGTTGAGCATGCAATTGATGTCTATATTAACAATCTGCATACCATGAAGCTGATCTGCATTCCAACCCAGCTTACCGAACTTGTTTTAGGAAGGCTTCTGACAGAGGGAATCATCTCCGGAGCGGAGGATGTGGAGGAGATCTATATCTGCAGATATGGCAAACAGGCCTTTGTAACCTTAAAGGAAGGCGGAGAAGACAGTACAGAGCAGTCCTTTAGAAGGGAAAAAGACGGTGATGGAAGGCTGACAAGGGATGGGGATATCCCGGAGGCGAAAAAAGCAGAGGAAGCCTATGTAGAAGTGACACCCTCCTGCTGTACCGGAAACCGGATCTTAAACGATTATTTTGTAAAAGATCTTCCCCTAAAAAAAATAGACCCCATCGACTGGAAAGCCGACTGGATCTATGCCCTTTCGAAGCGTTTTGAAGAGGGAATGCCGCTCCATTCCCAGACGGGGGCGACACACAGCTGTTTTCTCATGCGGGAAGGGGAAATCCTCTTTACCTGTGAAGACATCGGCAGGCATAATGCCCTGGATAAAGCGATCGGCTATGCCCTAAGACATGGAATCGATCCGAAAAAGTGCATCGCCTTTTCCAGCGGACGAATCCCGACCGATATGGCTATGAAGGCAATTCAGGCCGGAATCCCTATCCTTGCAAGCAAAGCCAGCGTATCCGATGCGGCGATCGAGCTGGCGGAGGAATACGGACTGACCCTTCTGGGCAAATGCCGGACGCAGGTTTATGAGCAGTATACTTGAAAACCTTGGAGAATTTACTTAAATACGAGGTTACAGGATTGTGTGGATGGTTATTCCTAGAGCCACAAAGGCCGAGAATGATTCTGCCGGATCTAAAGCACGCTTTCGCTCGGGGAAAAACCCAGCAGATGCTAAGCTCGAGGCACATGTTCCATGCACCTCTTGCTAAGCACTGGGGTTTTTCAACGGCTTTTGATCCTGGGCAGAACATCTCGGCCTTTTGAAATCAAAACATGCTCATCCCCCACCCTGCGGCTAATGCCGTGTTTATCCCAATACTCCAGGAAAAGCTGGGAATATTTTCTGGAGATCTCCGCTGCTGTTCGAAATTGCGCCAGACTGGCACTTCCGCCCTGCTTTTCACATAGCTCAGTGAAGATGCGCAGGGCCTCTGCATAAGCCTCGTGATGTACATAATAGCTGGGCGAAAGACCGATCAGCAGGCCGTTCATTCGCATGTTGATATGGATCTGCTTATAGATCGGTCCCCTTTTTTCGAATTTTTTATCCACGATCTTCTGTTCCGGAGGCATGAGCCAGGCATCCTTATAATAATGCAGGAGCTTTCTTTGCATGATCTTATGCTGCTGGGTGAATTCCGGCTCGAAATCAGCCAGGGAAAGATAGGCATTTTCTGCTTTCAGCAATCCTTTTTCGCACCAGATCTCTAAGAGCTGATCACAAGGAGCCCCTTCTTCCGGAAAGAGTCTTTTTCTCCATTCGGCAATCTTCATGCCGGGTTGGAGGGAATAGCTTTTATGAAAAGCCTGCAGAAGCTCTCTGCATTTTTCCCATCTTTCTTCAATGGCGGACTGGCTGATCAGTTTTCCGTCTCTTATCTCAAAAATTCTGCCGCTTTGCAGAAGCTTTTCTTCAGCAGGGCGATATTCTTCTTCTGACTGATTGGCTCTGGTCCGGAGCAGATGCCTGGAAATAGGAAGAATGCCGGCTTCTTCGATGCGGATCTCCAGCTTTTCGGCCTCATCTCTACTATTTAGTTTTTTCAGTCTTTCCAGAACCGGCTGATAATGACGGCGAAGCCGCTTACCCTGGCAGGATAGGATCTTTCCGCCTCCGATTGTGATCACCGGAGAAAAGAAGCGGAGAAGAAAGGAATCATCCAGGCGGACAGCAATTCCCTTGGAGAGTTTCATCTGGGCATAGCCGCTTTGTCCGGGCAGGAGTTTATCGCAGTCCAGAAGGCGCAGCTTGGCTATGACCTCTTCTGTTCCATGGAAAAAATGAAGCTGGGAGGAATTCTTGATCTGATACTTGCAATCCGGTGTGATCTGCAGGAAAACATCCAGAAAATTTGTTACGATCATGGAATCCGGCTCCGCAATGGCAGAGCCTTTGATCTGAAGATCCTTTTTCAAGCCGGAAAAACTCATGGCTGTTCTGGATCCTGCAAAGGCAGAATCCTCGTTTTTATTATGATTTTGCAGACTTCTGATCTGGCAGACTTCTTTTTGCGGATAGATTTCGATACTGTCTCCTACATGCAGAGTGCCCTCTGTTAAGGTGCCGGTTGCAACCGTACCGAAGCCGCTGACGGGAAAGGCCCGATCGGCCTGCAGTCTGGCCGGTTTATTGCCCTTTCTTTCTTCTAATTGGGCAACCAGAGCTTCGATTTCTTTTTTCAGCTCCTCCATACCGCTTCCGGTCAGAGCAGATACTTCGCAGATGGGGGCATTTTCCAGGCAGCTTCCCTTTGTAAGCTCTTTGAGAGAAGCTTTTACCTCGGAAATTCTTTCCTCTGTTGCAAGATCGCATTTTGTGATCACAAGAAGACCCTTTTGTACGTGAAGGAGACGAATGATATCCAGATGTTCCCTGGTCTGGGGCATAATACCGTCATCTGCAGCAATAATAAGCAAAACACCATCGATACCGGAGGCGCCGGCCATCATGGTCTTGACGAATTTTTCATGGCCGGGGACGTCAACAAGGCTGATCTTATTTCCGTCGGATAAGGTCATGGGGGCAAAGCCCAGCTCGATGGTAATGCCCCGCTTCTTCTCTTCTGCCAGGCGGTCGGTATCAATGCCGGTCAGGGCTTTTGTAAGGAGGGTCTTGCCGTGATCGATATGACCGGCTGTACCCAAAACAATATGTTTCATAAGATGATCCTTCCATTACATACATAAATGAATGCTCTTCTTTGCTCAGCGATCCTTAATAGAGACAAAAGCTTCTACTAAGGAGGAAATATCCTCCTCTAAAATCGTACGGACGGAAAGAAGCAGATGTTCCTTGTGGATGCGGCCGATCACGGGAAGAGGAGCAGATCGAAGCAGGCTTTCCAACTCATTCGGAGAATAGTTTTCCGAACTTACTTCAATCGCCCATCCGGGAAGGGTCATGGCCGGCAGGGAACCGCCGCCCGGTTCATCTTCACAGGGAATGGTTTTGAACTGAAAGGAAGCCGTGGCCTCGGTCAAAAGTTTCCCTATCTTTTCCGCCTTTTCTTTTAAGTCTGCTTCTGAAGAAGAAAGCATTTTTAATACCGGAATCTGCTCCTTGGCAGTGGCAGGATCCAGATAAGAACGCAGGCTTGCTTCTAAGGCAGCTAAGGTCATCTTGTCTACCCGAAGCATACGGGTGAGCTGATTTTTTTTCATGGCATCGATCAGTTCTTTTTTACCCAGCAGAATGCCGGCCTGTCCTGCTCCGAAAAGCTTATCTCCGGAAAAGCAGCAAAGATCGGTTTCCTTTACGACATCCGGCACATAGAGTCCCTCATGAAGACCAAGCTCCTCCGGTCTGATCAAAAAGCCTGCGCCCAGATCGAATAAGAGGGGAACCTGAAATTTATCAGCCAGTTTTCTCAGTTCTGCTGTTTCTACCTCTTCGGAAAAGCCCACTAATTTGAAATTACTGGTATGTACCTTCAGCAGAAGGCTGTTTTCATTTTCAGAAAGAGCCTTCTCATAATCCTTCAAATGGGTTTTATTGGTTGTTCCGATCTCATGCAGATGAGTACCGCTTGCAGCCATAATATCGGGAATTCGGAAGGAACCGCCGATTTCGACCAGCTCGCCCCGGGAAATAATAACTTCCTTTCCTTTGGCAAGGGTATTCAGCATGAGGAAAACGGCAGAGGCATTATTATTGACCACCAAGGCGGCTTCTGCTCCTGTGATCTGGCAGATCAGATCCTCGATCAGATCATAGCGGGAGCCTCTTTTTCCCTTGGAGAGGTCATATTCCAGATTGGAGTAGCCGGCTGCGGTATAAGCAACGTGCTCTGCTGCTTCCTTTCCCAAGGGCGATCTGCCCAGATTGGTATGAAGAACAATGCCGGTCGCATTGATCAGCCTCCTCATACGATAAAGAGAAGCTTTTTGGATGGCTTTCTTCATGCGTTTGCATAATTCCTCTTCTTTCGGCATAAGACCTCCCTGCAGGAGCTCTTTTCGAAGCTTATCAAGCTCTTCCTGGAGAGCCTTGCGAACCAGCGTCCGGGGAAGGCCTTCTGCCGCAGAAGCGATCTGCTCATTTTCTAATAATTTATCCATTTTCGGAATTTGTCGTAATAAATTCTGATTCATACAGCTACCTATCCTATACTATATCGCACCGCTGACATGCAGCTCATACTAGAAGCATTCTACGAATGCTTGGAGCTGCTGTGCATCGCACCGCTAGCGCGGTACGATATAGTATATCATAAAAGGAAGCCGCTTTAGAAAAAGAAAGCGGCTTCCCGGGAATACATGGAAAATAGTTTGATCCATATTGAATTTCTTTTGGCGGGTACAGGTGGGAATCGAACCCACCCGAGCCGAAATCAGCTCATACCGGTTTTGAAGACCGGAGGGCACACCAGCCACCCTTCTGCACCCATGATAATAATAGGATTGGGGAATCGCATTGCGATTCCCCAATCCTTACCCATAACAGGGAATGGTTTCGCTAAGGCGTTTTGTGAATGGCCTTACTCACCGCAGCATCCGTCACAGCCTTCTGTAACCAGGGTAGAATAATCATCCACACTTCTGGTGATGGCTACGCTCTCACCGTTTGCACAGCGGGTCGGAATTGCGAGCTGTTCTGCATAGATCTGATTCCGCTTCTCGGCGATCATTGCCTGGGTAATATATACACCATCCTTGGTGTAAGCTTCCTCTTCCGGAATCTTTTCGATCTTAACGGCACAAACCTTATATTCCGGTGCACGGGCAATACTGTCGAGTGCATCATTGGTCAGCCAGTTTGAATTACCATCCAGGAAGTGGAAAGGCATCCAGCATTCACCCGGATTGGTCTTATCCGAAACGCGAGCCTCGGAGGAAATGGTTCCTCGGCGGGAAGAAACGCGAATACGCTCTCCGTCGTGGATGCCGGCTTTTTCCGCATCCTTTGTATTGACCTCAATGTAAGAGTGTCCGGAGATTTCCATCAGTCCCGGTGTCTTATCTGTCATCGCCATCGCATTGTAGTGATAGAGATTTCGGCCTGTCATCATGATCAGCGGATAGTCATCATCCGGAAGCTCCTGAGAAGGCTTATATTCTGCCAGGTAATAGTTACCTTTTCCGCGGCTGAACATGCCGACATGCATGATCGGTGTACCCGGATGATCCTTGGAAGGACAGGGCCACTGAATGCCGTTTCCGCCAATCTCCTCGCTATCCAGTCTCGCATGGGAGATACCGGTAAAGCTCGGTGTCAGGGAAGCAATCTCATCCATGATCTCAGCTGCAGTCAGGTAAGGCTGCGGATAACCCATTCTGTTCATGATATCGGTAAAGATATCTGTATCCAGACGGCTGTTGCCGGGAACCGTGATGGCCTTACGGATACGCTGCACACGACGCTCTGTATTAGAGAAGGTTCCTTCCTTCTCCGCATAGGAGCGACCCGGCAGAACCACATCAGCCAGTTTTGCGGTCTCTGTCATAAAGAGCTCATCTACAACCAGGAAATCAAGGCTTTCTAAGGCATGGAGAACATGATGGGTATCGGGATCGGTACGCATCGGATCCTCGCCGAAGATAAAGAGTCCCTTGATCTTGCCTTCGATCATAGCAGGGAAGCATTCGGTTGCCTTTGTACCCGGGGTCGGATTCAGCTTCACGCCCCATGCTTTCTCAAACTTCTCACGATTCTCAGGGATATGAACCTTCTGATATCCTGTAAAGTCGGTCGGCATAGCACCCATATCGCAGGCACCCTGTACATTGTTCTGACCTCGGATCGGGTTTACACCGCAGCCCGGACGACCGAGTTTTCCGGTTATCATGGCCAGATTGGAAAGGGACATAACGCCCTCTGTACCGGTGGAATGCTCTGTAACACCCAGACAGTAAATGATCGGAGCCTTATCGGCCTTTGCATAAAGGCGGGCTGCCTCACGAATATCGTCCGGATCCAGATTACAGATCTTAGCGGAATATTCAGGGGTATATTTCTCAACCAGTTTTTTCAGTTTTTCGTATTCTTCTACCTCAGTACGTTCTTTGATGAATTCCTCATCTGTCATTCCCTCTTCAATAATGACATGAAGGAGGGCGTTGATGAAGGCAACGTTTGTACCGGGGCGTAATTTCAGGTGCACATTGGCTTTCTTTGCAAGGTCGATCTCACGCGGGTCAGCTACGATCAGCTTTGCACCTCTTCTTACAGCTGCTCTCAGCTGCATTCCGAGTACCGGATGTGCTTCTTCAGAGTTGGATCCAACGATCATGATCACGTCAGATTCCTGGGTAATGTCTGCAATGGTGTTCGTCATCGCACCGGAGCCCAATGTTGTCGCCAGACCGGAGACGGTAGGGGCATGTCAGACACGGGCACAGTTATCCGTATTGTTTGTCTGGAAAACTGTGCGGACCATTTTCTGAAGCATATAAATATCTTCATTTGCACTTCTTGAGCAGGCAAATCCGGCAAGTGCATCTCCGCCGTATTCGTCTCGGATCGCAGTAAACTTACTTGCAACCAGATCAAGTGCTTCATCCCAGCTTGCTTTTCTGAATTCGCCGGTTTCTCTATCCTTGATCAGAGGATCTGTCAGACGGTCGCCAGACTCTACGAACTTATAGGAACCAAAACGGCCTTTTACGCAAAGTCTATTATGGTTTGTCGGTCCGTCTGCACCTTCCACACCAACGATGTGGTTGTTCTTAACCAAAAGATCCATCTGGCAGCCGACTGCACAGTGGGGACAGGTCGTGCGGACACGTTTCAGATCCCATTCACGGTATTTCTTGGCTGCCTTCTTATAAAGGGCGCCTGTCGGACAGGCTTCGGCACAGTTACCGCAGGATTCGCAAATCGTGGTATTTTCCCAATTTTCTCCGAAAGGAGCGTCAATGACGGTGAACATACCTGTTTTGCTGAGCTGGATCGCTCCTCTTCCGCTTACTTTATCGCAGGTAGCGACACATCTCTGACACTGAATACAGAGAGTCGGTCGGTATCCCAGGAAAGGATGGGCATTTTTCTCGGTGGCCTCGATCTTATATCGGGTTCCGCTATAGCTGGTACGATAGACACCATACTCATTACAGACTGCCTGTAACTCACATTTGCCGTTAGAGGCACAGGAGAAGCAGTCCTGATGATGATTGGAAAGAAGCAGATTCAATACCATCTTTCGGTAAGCAACTACCTTATCACTCATGGTATGAACGATCATGCCGTCTCTTGCGATCGTATTGCAGGCGGTTAAAAGCTTATTTTCTCCTTCCACTTCTACAACACAGAGTCGGCAGGAGCCAATCTCATTGACCTTCTCCAGATAACAGAGAGTAGGTATCTTAATACCATTCTGGCGGGCCGCATTCAGGAGAGTATATCCCTCCGGAACCTGAAGCTGTCGGCCATCAATGGTAAGATTAATCATTAAAATCTCTACCTCCTTTCAGAACACCGCAGCCAAAGTGATCACATCTGAGACAGCGGCTGGATTCCTGCATGGCTTCGTCATAGGTATAAGCATTTTCTACATGCTCAAAGTCATGTTTTCGGATATAAGCCGGCCTTTCCGTGATATTTGCGCGTCCGATCTGAACACGGGTATTCTCCCTCGGAAGGGGCGCTTCTACATCACATGGCTGGGTATGATGATAACCAAGATATTCATCTATATTTCTTGCTGCAACTTTTCCTGCAGCAATTGCACGGATTGCCGTAGCCGGTGCTGTCGCACAGTCACCGCCGACAAAGACGCCAGGCATGTCATCGATCGTGGTGTCCAGATTCCCCTGGAAGACGCCTCGATTTGCCGGCATACCGAATTCTTCAAAAGGAGCGGAGACGATATCCTGTCCGACTGCGATCAGAACCGCATCGCAGGGGATGCGAAGGGCATCCTTCTTGGCATCTGTCGGACTGGGTCTTCCTGCCCTGTCATAAGGACCGATCATCTGGGGCTGTACAACCAGGGCTGCACATTTGCCGTAGCTGTCCTTTTCGATCGACTTGGGTGCCTGCAGGGTCATAAATTCAATGCCCTCCTGCATAGCAGACTCGATCTCCGAATCAAGAGCCGTCATATCCTCCTGTCTTCTTCTGTAGATGACACGGACATCATCCGCACCGCAGCGAAGGGCAGAACGGGCTGCATCCATGGCAACGTTTCCGCCGCCGATGACACAGACGGTCTTGCCGGTATAATCCGGCCGGTTTCCTTTTCCGACACGATCCAGCATATCTACAGCGGATTCTACATTCGCCGCATCGATGCCGTCCAAGCGAAGTTTTTTGCCGACCTGGGCACCGATCGCAACAAAGATGGCATCATGCTCTGATTGAACCTGACGGATCTTCTCTGCCGTATCGATATGTGTGTCATATTTGACTTCAATATCACCGGCGGAAAGAATACCGTTAATATCCTCATCCAAACGATCTTTGGGGAAACGGTAATTCGGGATACCATAACGAAGCATACCGCCCAGCTTGGGCTGGCGCTCATATATGATAACCTTATGTCCCATCAAAGCCAGGAAATATCCGGCGGTAAGACCTGCAGGACCTCCTCCGATAATACCGATACTCTTACCGGTAGAAGGCAGGTGCCGGGGCACCTTGACCTGATCGACAGGGATCTGATCGACTGCAAATTTCTTGAGGCCGCGGATATTGATCGCATCATCGATCAGACGGCGGCGGCATCTGTTTTCACAGGGATGCTCACAGATCATTGCACAGGAGGTAGGCAGGGGGTTGTCTTTGCGGATCAGATTGATACAATCTGCATAACGTCCCTCTCCGACCAGGGCAATGTATCCGGGAATATCAACATGTGCCGGACATAAATTAATACAAGGTACCTTCTGTCCTACATCAGAAGGACAGACATGCTCATGAATATGGCTTTCATATTCCAGTTTGAAATTATCCAGACCCTTGAGCACCTCAGCGGCAGCCTGATATCCGATCGCACAGTCTGCACTTTCATTGATCATGGTTGCGAGAAAACGGATCTCTTCTACCGTTTCCGGTGTGCCTTCTCCATCCAGTACCTTCTTCAGAAGGGTGGACAGCTGAGGCAGACCATCACGGCAGGGAACACATTTTCCGCAGGTTTGGTTCATAGATGCAAGTAAAAGTGAATACTGCACAGTCAGAGGACAGGTTCCCGGTGGGTAACTAAGCACCTTATTGACAAATTTTTCCAGCATTGTGCCAATCCGGACATCACAATTGTTGGGATCGGCCAAATAGATTTTTGCCATAGGTAACACCTCTTTATTTTTATGCAATTATTTTAATGAAGAAAAAATTGCATAGTAAAACCGACTATACTGCTACTGTACTAAATTATAAATGTGCAGAAAAGTGAATTCAATGGAAGGAAGTCTATATTTCCCCTTTCCATTTGTGTTTTACTGCACAATTTTAAAATAAATTTTATACTTTATCAAATAATTTTAGAAAACATCTTCATTTCTTACAAAACGGATGAAGGCTTCGGCAGAAGATTTGCGAATTTCATCCTTTCGATAGAGGAGATAGAGATTTCTCTGGGTTTCACAGCCGGGCAGTTCAAAGGTGAGTAATTTGCCCTGATCTGCTTCGCTCTGCACAGAACACTGGGAAGAGACTGCGACACCGATCCCGGCTTCTACCAGTTTTTTCAGAGACTCCTGCTCTGTTACCTGTCCGGCGGAAATACGCTCTTCTTCTTTGAGACCGATCTCCTCCAGAAAACGGTCGGCATTTTTCTGACTTCCGCTTCCGTCCTCTCTCCGTAAAAAGGGAATCCGTTTCAGCTCATTCACAGGGATCTCACCCGCCTTCTTCCAGGTCAGGAAGGGCTCTTTGACCGGAGTGATCAGAACCATATGATCCTTGCAGATGGGCCAAAAGATCAGATCGCTGTCCTCGGATTTCATGCCGGAAAAGCCAAGGTCAAAAATGCCTTTCAGCACGCCATCGATGACGTCCCGGCTGTCTCCCTGCTTCAGGATAACCCTGACATTTTTCTGCTCCTTTTCAAAGCCGGTCAGAAGCTGAGGGAGAAGATAGGCGGCCGGAATGGTCGAAGCAGCGATATGCAAAAGGCCCTTCTCCTCGCTGGACCATTGTTCCAGTAAATGATCCCTCATATCAAGGACGTGGCAGGAAAAGTTGTAGAGCTCATAGCCCTTTTCCGTGATCTCCACGCTGTGGGTGCTGCGGATGACAAGCTTTGTCTTCAGTTCCTTTTCCAGATCCCGTACGTGGGTGCTGACGGTTGGCTGAGAGATATAAAGCTTATCGGCCACCTTGCTGAAGCTTTTGTATTTTACTAAGGCGGCAAATGATTGAAGCTGTTTAAATTCCATGGCTTACCTCCTTTTCTTTTGCTCTTTTTCTCATTTTATTATATTTTCTAATAAATATCGAGTGTTTATTATAATCTTTTTTTCTGATTTAGAAAAATTCTTTTATAATAGAAACTATCTGAGACCTATAAGAGACTACTTATTATATAGGAGAATACATTGGAAACAGAAGTAAAACTAACAAAACTGGCCGGCTGTGCCGGTTGTGGTGCGAAGGTTGGTGCGGGTACGCTTTCCAGGCTTTTGGAAGGTTTTCAGACCCATAGTGATCCCCGCCTCCTGGTTGGCTATGACAAAAGCGATGATGCCAGTGTTTATAAGATCAATGAGACAACTGCCCTGATCCAGACAACGGATTTTTTCCCGCCGATCGTAGATGATCCTTTTCTCTTCGGCCAGATCGCGGCAGCAAATGCCCTAAGCGATGTCTATGCCATGGGAGGAGAACCGAAACTGGCTCTGAACATCATGTGTATCACAGATGAGATGGAGAAGGAAACGGTTCAGGAAATTCTGCGCGGAGGCTATGCAAAGGCCTATGAGGCCGGAGCGATCATCACAGGCGGTCATACCATTTCCGGATCAGAACCAATCTATGGTCTGGCTGTTTCCGGCTTTGTCGATCCGAATAAGGTGCTGACAAACAGTAGTGCCAGACCCGGAGATGCTCTGATTCTTACCAAGCCCTTGGGCATCGGAATCCTGACTACTTCTGCTAAGGTTGATCTGGTAGAAAGAACGGATATGAAGAAGATCTATCAGCAGATGGCTAGCTTAAATAAAACAGCCAGGGATATTATGGTAAAATATCCGGTAAACAGCTGTACGGATGTTACCGGCTTTGCCCTTCTGGGTCACAGCTATGAAATGGCCCAGGGAAGCAATACCAGCATTCATATTCTCTCCGACCAGGTGCCCTATCATGAGGAAGCCTTTGATCTGGCCAACATGGGACTGATCCCTGCCGGAGCCTATCGGAATATGGACTATGCCGGAAAGGGCGTAAAGCTGACCCGGGAGATTCCCCAGCCCCTGCAGGACATTTTCTATGATCCCCAGACATCAGGCGGTCTTCTGATCTCTCTTCCGGAAAAGGAGGCAGACGCTATGCTGAAGGAACTGCAGGAGCAGATTCCCCAGGCTGCGAAGATCGGGTATGTAAGCGAATTTCAGGGAAGCAGTATATATCTGGAATAAGAAGAGAAAGGCAGAAAGAAAATGGAATTCAGTCATTTTGATGAAAGCGGCAATGCCTATATGGTGGATGTGTCGGAGAAGGAAGTGACCCATAGGGAAGCCCTTGCCGAAGGAAAAATTGCCGTAAGCAAAGAGGTATTTGATGCCATCCTAGGGAAAAAGGTAAAAAAGGGCGATGTGCTGACGGTTGCCACAACAGCCGGCATCATGGCAACCAAAAGAACCAGTGATCTGATCCCCATGTGCCATCTTCTCCATCTTACCGGCGCATCCATTCGTTTTGAACTGGATGAGGAAGCCCTGGAGATCAAGGCATTTTGCCGGGTAAAAACGGACGGAAAAACCGGCGTGGAAATGGAAGCCTTAACCGGTCTGACAACTGCCCTTCTTACCATTTACGATATGTGCAAGGCAATTGACAAGCGCATGGTCATTTCGGATATTCATCTTTGCGAGAAGAGCGGAGGAAAGAGCGGGGACTTTCATTTTTAAAGGGGAGGCAGGCTATGATTTATTTTGACAATGCGGCAAGCAGTATGCCAAAGCCGCCCGAGGTGGCAGAGGCCATCTGTCAAGCTCTTCAAAGCATGGGAAATGCCGGAAGAGGAGCCCATGCTGCTTCCTTGGAAAGTGCCAGGACGATCTATGATACCCGCGCCCTGCTCTCTGACTTTTTTGGTCTGGGAGATCCATCCGGCGTGGCCTTTTGTTCCAACTCAACAGAGGCTTTAAATACAGCGATAAAGGGGCTATTTGTCCCGGGGGATCACGTGATCACTACGGTTTTGGAACATAATTCCGTTCTCCGCCCCCTCTATGAGCTGGAGGAAAAGGGCTTAGAGCTATCCTTTGTTTCTGCGGATAAAAAAGGCCTTCCGGACTATGAAGCCTTTGAAAAGCTGATCCGGAAAAACACGAAGGCCATTATCTGCACCCATGCCTCTAATCTGACCGGAAATCTTTTGGATATTGAACGAATCGGAAGGATCTGCAAGGCGCATGGTCTTCTCTTCCTTCTGGATGCGTCCCAGACGGCGGGGGTGATGGACATTGACATGCAGAAGATGCAGATCGATGTACTCTGCTTTACCGGTCATAAAAGTCTGCTTGGCCCCCAGGGAACAGGTGGGATCTGTGTCAGAAAGGGAATTCAGATCCGGCCCTTAAAAAGCGGAGGAAGCGGGATCCTGACTTACTCCAAAAAGCATCCCGATCAGATGCCGACAGCCCTAGAAGCCGGCACCTTAAACGGACACGGGATTGCCGGCCTGCATGCCGCGGTAGAATTTTTAAAGCGAACCGGTCTGGAGCAGATCCGGCAAAAGGAAAGGAGTCTCCTGCAGCGTTTTTATGAGGGAATCAAGGATCTGCCCGATATTAAGATCTACGGAGATTTTTCGAGCTTTGACCGCTGTGCCATTCTGGCATTAAATATCGCTGACTATGATTCCTCGGAGGTGGCGGATGAGCTGGCTCAGGACTACGGTATCTGCACAAGGCCGGGTGCCCACTGCGCCCCTCTGATGCATGAAAGTCTTGGCACGGTTTCGCAGGGAGCCGTTCGCTTCAGCTTTTCTTACTTCAATACAGAGGAAGAAATAGATAGTGCAATAAAGGCACTTCTGGAAATGACGGCTTCCTAAGCCAAAGTCCCGAAGCACAAATAATAAAAGAGTCTTTCAATACAAAATTATAAATTATATAAGAAAAAGGAGTTTATGATGGAAAAAACAATTGACTGCAGAGGAATGGAATGCCCACTTCCGGTTGTAACAGCAAAAAAGACGATTGAAGAATTTACAGAGGACGGCAGTCTTCTGGTTCAGGTGGATAACGAGACCGCTGTAAAAAATCTGACAAAATTCGCAAATTCCAAAAACTTTACCAGCACAAGTGAAAAGCTGGGCGAAAAGGAGTATCAGGTGAAAATTCAGGTTAAAGCAGATCCGAATGCAGAAGCTGCGGAGGAAGTTACTGAGCTTCCTTCTCCGGCAGAGACTTCCGGCAAATTCACCGTGGTCCTCTCTTCCAACCGAATGGGTAACGGTGATGATGATCTGGGAAAAGCCCTGATGAAGGCCTTTATTTTCGCCCTCACCAGCCAGGATCAGATCCCGGAAAATTTGATCTGCTATAACTCCGGTGCCTTTCTGACCTGTGAGGGATCTGATTCTCTCGAAGATCTGAAGCTTTTGGAAGAGCAGGGAACAAAGATCATCACCTGCGGAACCTGCCTGAATCACTATGGTCTGACGGAAAAATTAGCAGTCGGTTCTGTTTCCAATATGTATGAGATCGTAGAAACCCAGATCAAGGGTGGAAAGATCATAAAACCATGAGAAAAAAAGAATTAAAGCTGGTCATCACCTTTCATACCACAACAGAATCCATGGCAATGGAAAAGCTATGTAAGGAGAAAGGAGCAAATGGCAGAATGATCCCGGTTCCGAGGGAGATTTCTGCCGGCTGTGGCCTGGCCTGGGCTGCCGATCCTGCAGAAAAAGAAAGGCTCCTTTCTTTGATGAAAGGAGCCGGTTTGGAAGCAGAAGGCCTGCAGGAGTGTATGGTATAGATGCGCAGCTCGCGGTATGTCGTGTTGCGAAGCAATGCGACCAAGTAGGATTCTTTCTTGTATCATACCATCTTGGGGGAACTCCAAAGGTTTAACTTGGTTCCGATGCCTTTCTTTAAGGCATTTCGGTAGACACAGGTTCCCCATGCAACATCCTCTGTCGGCATGCCGCCTACGGAGTAGATCACGATCTCATCTTTTTTTCTGTGTACCGGAATATTGCCAAGCAGGACATCGCCCAGATCATCGATCTGCTCTGCTTTCATTTTGCCTTCCGCGATCAGGTCTTCTACATGAACAGCTGGAATGGGAATGGTATTGTAGGCATTCGGCTTCATCTCTTCTTCCCAGGCTTCATAGAGCATAATATTGTCGGTAACGGTTCTTGCCCTGTGAATGATAAAATCATCATCAAAGCGTAAGGCGGCGGTGGATTCTATGATCGCACCCGGCTTGATCCATTCTTCTGCAATATAGGGATACTGGGAGGGATCTCCTGTCGGAGAAGAGGTGGATACGGAAACGATATCGGAATCCCGAACGGCTTCTTCGATACTGTCTACCGCAGAAACCTCAAGATTCGGATATTCTTTCTTTACATAGGCAATGAATTTATCAAGGGAGGCCTTTCCTCTTCCTTTTACCTTTACCTTTTTAATGGTCGGACGGACGGCGAGCGCTGCGGCAAGGGCTGTCTTGCTCATAACGCCGGGACCTACGATGCCGATGCTTTCTGCATTTTCTTTGGCAAAGTACTTGAATCCGACGCCGGGAACAGCACCTGTTCTGTAGGCTGATAAGATATTTGCTGACATATAAGCGAGGGGTGCTCCTGTATCTTTATCATTGAGAGTCAGCATAAGAATGGATCTGGGAAGTCCTTTTTCTTTATTTTGAACATTGGATCCGTACCATTTTACGCCTGCCATATCAAATTTACCGCCAAGGTAAGCCGGCATAGCCATAAATCTCCGGTCCGGGCCGTCAACCGGCATTTCCGGGAATTTTGATTTTTCCGGAAACATGACCATACTGCCATGGGAATTGCCGTTTGCCCCGCCCATACGATAGTTTCCGACCTTCATCAGCTTGAACATCTCTTCCATCGCTTCTACGCAGCCCTTCATATCCTTTACACCGGCTGCCACCATATCATCTTCGTTCAAATACAAAAAATCAACTTTTGGATATTCCATCATTCATTCTCCTTTTCTTCTAAAATCTTTTTCATAAACTCTTATTTCTTTTCTTTATGCGCCAAAAGATATAATGGATTTTCCATTGCCATTACCTCTTTCAACGGAACCGGTTTAAACATGGGCTTTTTCAGCTTATATTTGCACCAGAGAAAGGCATATAGGCATAATATTAAAAATATGATTCCGTCAATCGTGTAGATCATCCGTCTTGTTGCAGCATCCCCCGATATATTCCAGATCATAAAGAGATTTCCGATGATCCCGATGAGGGGAATGGTGATTCCGCCCGGTACCTTGAAGGTTCTTGGTGCCTTGGGCAGCTTCTTGCGGAAGAGAATCACATTGATATTCGAGATCACATAGGAAACCATCCAGAAGACAATGGCAACCAGGATCATGAAGGATAAAGAATCACTTGTGGATAATCCAGTCGCATTGACAAGGATCATAATGGCGCCGATTCCCAGAATGCCGACATAGTAGGCGCCCCTCTTATTCTTCTTTAAAAAGAATTCCGGAAGTAAATTGATTTTTGCCATTCCGGCACACATATAGGAAAGAAAACTGATTGCAGAATTCACGGTACTGATCACGGCAAAGACCGAAACCAGGATCATCCATAAGGAACCGATCCTACCGAGAAGGGCTGTGCCATAGAGAATATGGGGAGAAGCACTTTCTTCCAATTCCTGCCAGGGGGTGTAGTTTCCCATGCCGATCACGACCAGGATCTGCATGACGCATATGATGAGAAGACTGAAGATCATACCGAGGGGAATGTTTCTTCTTGCATTTTTTACATTTCTGGAGATCGGAATGACGAATTCACTTCCGATAAAGAGGAAAAAGGCCAGACCGAGCAGGGAAAAGCTATCGGATAGCCCGGAGGTCAAATTCATCTGCTGATGAATCCTTTCTCCTGTTCCTAGGCCGGCAATTCCGAGAATGCCCATGATCACAAGGGATAAAATCAATCCATAAACAACAAAGTTCTGGATCTTTGCAAACATATCCACGCCGAGAAGATTGGTGATGATAAGAACGATGAGCAATAGAATACAAAAGAGGCTCGAGGGTAGGCCGGTATGAAATACGGTATTAATGGAATTACCGAACATGGCACATTCCACAGAGCCTGCGATCGACTGACAGACGAGGTAACCGCCAACCATGGTAACGATGGAAACAAAGGGACCCATGCCGGCAAAGGTGTATTGGGCAAGACCGCCTGTAAGATTCGGCATCAGGGCATTTAATTCTGCCATGGAAAGTGCCGTGCAGATATTGATCGCACAGGCGATGATCATCGGGATGATGAATCCGGTACCGGCTATGCCTGCCCCCTGTCCCAAGGACATAAGGCAGGAGGTTGCAACAATAAGTCCGACCCCTGTGGATATCACACTCATCAAGCCCAGCTTTTTTTCCTCCATAAACATCCTTCCTTTCTTTTATGAACCGTAGCTTCGCATTGCAGTTCGCTGACAGGCGAAGCTATGCAAAAGCGCACATTTTTCATTTCAAAGCATCGATGCCTTCTTCTCCGGTTCTGACCCGGATGATATTGGATACAGGAGAGATAAATATTTTGCCGTCTCCGATATGACCGGTATAGAGTTCCTTTTTGATCGCCTCTACGGCTTTATCAACAAGTTCATCTTCAACGATCGTCGTGATCAGCTGTTTGGGTAGGAGCTCCATCTGCGAATTCTGCTTGACTTCATATTCATAGGTACCCTTTTCCACACCGCAGCCGATCGCCTGTATAACGGTGATACCGCTGGCGCCCAGCTTATTCAGGGTCTCCTTAAGACTAGATAATTTTTCGATAGAAGTGACAACTTCAATTTTTGAAAATCCCATATCTGCTTCCTCCTTCAGTAAAATAGAACAAAAAGTATGCACTTGCGCATCCTTGCGGAGCTTTTTTATGTAATAGGAAATTCTGATGGAATTTCCTATTACATGAAAAAAGGCGCCTGACACAATCTGTGTCAGACGCCTTCGTCCTGTATGCTCAGTATATTTATATGGCTGCTTTATAAATTGTATAAATCAGCACAATTCACAATTTTCTTTCGATAGTTGAATTCTTCCACCATCTTAAGATATTTCTTTGGCGTAACGCCGGCATATTTTGAAAAATCCCGAATAAACTGGGGTTGATCATAATAGCCAAGTGCAACCGCAGCATCCGTCATTTTATCCGGAGCACCGTAATTCAGAAATTCCAGGGCTCTCTGAAATTGAATGATCTTACAGAAGATCTTGGGGGAAAAGCCCATCTCTTCTATAAAGATCCGGTTGATATAGCGTTCGGAATAGCCGGTATTTTCACTGATATCGTGGATCCGGATCTTTCCGTCAGAGTGATATACCATTTGTTTTACGGACTGTACAATTTCCTTTTTCCCGTAGGGAGCAGGCTTTTTATTCTCTATCCGGGTATATTCTTCCAGAAAGATACGGATTCGCTGATAAAAGTCAGCTTCTTCGGCAAGCTTCCCAAGCCAGTCCCTATGATTATAGCGAACAAGCTCCTCTAAGGGGATTTTTTGTTCCAGAACATCCTTCATCAGGCAGGAAAGCAATTCCGGCTGAACTCCGGGCATAAAACGTATCCCGAAGACCTCATTTCTCTCACCCCAGTCCTGACAATGGTATTTGAGTCTGGTACCGCAGACATAGCCCTTCATTCCTTCATCGCTGTATTCAAAGAAAAGATCAATGCAGCCGTCCGGAACGGTTCTTAATAGCTTATTATTTTCTGCATGATAGGTATAGAAGTGAGAAATGCCCTGCCTTAAATAGACCTCCTGGTAAAAATCCCTGGTGTCAAATACAAAATATGGCTGGCTTGGCCTTAACTTGTCCTTTTTCCATATCATAAGATGCTCCTGTATCTGCTCCGCTAGAGGCTGGAATCAGATCTTTGCCTTAAATCTGTCATAATGCAAGGCACTTAAATCAACCTGGGTATGACCTGTCGTGATCAGTTCTGCCAGCTGCTCTCCTACCCCCGGCGCAATGCCGAAGCCATGACCGGAAAAGCCACAGGCTAAGACCAGTCCGGGGACTTCCTCTACTTTTCCGAGAACGGGAACGCCATCCGCAGCCCGATCCATCCATCCGGCCCAGGTTCTTACGATCTTTGCATTTGCCAGATCGGGGAAATATTTGATAATACCCCGGCAGATACAAGGCGCCGTCTTAGAATAACAGATGGGAGTACCATTGTCCTTCGTATAGCCTTCCAGACCGGAAGAACCACCAAAGACAAAGGAACCATGCTTGGTCTGATGTCCGTAAAAATCCGCTTCCGCTGTGCCCAGCATCTGGTCAAACATATGCGGCTGTGCTTCTGTTACAAGTGCTTCCAGCATAGCCTTTTGCATGGGAATGTCAATACCGACTGTTCCTGCGATATCCCTTGACTCATAGCCGGCCGCTAAAACGATCGTTTCCCCTTCAAAGACATCTCCCGAGGAGCAGATGACCTTTCTTAACTGTCCTTTTACCTTTTTCAAGGATACTACTTTCTCACCAGAGATAAAATGTACCCCCAATTTTCTTGCACTTTTATAATAGCCCAGGGTGGTTGTGAGGGGATTGGCATGTCCGTCCGTGGGGCACCAGCTTGCGCAGCTTACTTCATCGGAAAGATAGGGATTAATCCTTTTCACTTCCGCGGCATCGATCATTCTGACATCCAATCCGACCTTTACGGCCCTGTCTGTCAGACCGGTAAGGATCTCTTTATGCTTCTCTGTTTTACCGAGTCTGAGGTTGCCATCCTGATGATATTCACAGTCCACTTCCAGCTCTTCCGACAGGGTTGGCCAGAAATTTCGGATGCCATACATGACCAGGGGAAGCTCTCTCGGGTCTCGTCCGGACTGCCTTACACCGCCGCCGTTTCTGCTTGAGCCTCCGTTTCCGAAATGATCCGATCCTTCCAGACAAATGACGGATACCCCTCTTTTGGCCAGATAATAGCTGATAGAAGTGCCGATAATGCCACCGCCGATTACTACGACTTCTGCTGTATTATTCATGAGCTGCATCCTCCTTTGCTTCCTTTGCAAATATATGCATCTCGATCGGACGCATAGGAACGCGGGAGCTTGCCGGTTCTAATTCCGCCGGAGAAACGCCTAATTCTCTTGCAAGGATACTTTTTACCAGCTTGCTGCAGGTCTGTCCCTGGCAAAGCCCCATTCCTGTTCTCAAATATCTTCGAAGCTCCGTGATGGTCCACATTCCTTCGTGAATTGCTTTTCTGATCTCGCCCTTTGTGACTTCTTCACAGCGGCAGATCAGCATATCATCATCCGGTCCCGGTACAAAGGGACCGATATCTCTCGATCTGTCATTTACCTTATTCATATCCATTTCTCCCTTCCGGTCTTATTCCGCCTGAAAAAATCTTGCCTTCATGGCATATTCCTTAGGAATGCGCATGGTTAAAAGGTTGGTCTTATCAAAGGCTTTATTACTCTTCACACTCACAACACTTGCAGAACATACTTTCCTGCCGTCACGCCCAAGAGCGATGCCCTTGCTTCCGGCCTCGGGAAGAGGCAGAAATTCGTATGGAATCGTCACGGTTGCACTTCCGTCCCCGCAGTCTTCCTCGACCAGGAAGATGGCCTGACCGGAGCAGCTTGCTACGCACATGCCGCAATTAATACACTGAGGATCCTCCAGAACGATAGGAAGAGAGGTAATGTTGGACCCGATTGAAATACAGCCCTTCGGACATGCATCCTGGCAGGGATTACAGGGGATATTCTGTGTACATTCGATAATGGGATGGACACCGACTTTATGTGTAACACCGGGGAAGCGTTCGATCTCATCCTCTGCTACATAGCCTTTTTTCAAAAGATTCTGAGAGATCGGAATTCCTTCCTCTGTGTATTCGATTTGCTTTCCCCTGTTTTTGGGAGCGAACATACCCTGTCTCAGTCCGTCGAGTGCCTGATCCAGCTCTTTTAAGGAATCATTTAATTCCTTTTCTTCTATGTATCCGAGATATTCTGCCGCTGCAATACCGGCCATTCTGCCTTCGATCATGGCGGAGGAGGCTTCCTCTATTCCTGACACATCGCCTGCTACAAACAGACCCGGCAGGGAGGTCCTTCCGTATTCATCGCAGATAGGCACCTGACCGCCTCGCTTGGGATTGTCTTCCATCTGGCAGCCTGCCATTTTTAAAAGCTGGGACATGGGAGAAAGGCCTACGGCAAGACAGATGGTATCCACCTCAAACTCCTTCTCCGTGCCCGGGATAAACTGAAAAGCAGAATCAACTTCTGCGATGGTTACCTTCTTTACCTCTGTCTCACCCTCTGCCTTAACAATGGTATGGGAGAGATAGAAGGGAACGCCGGTTCTGGCAACTTTGGCAGCATGAACGCCGTATCCGCCGACTCTCGGAGCCGCATCCACCAGGGCAACTACCTCACATCCGCACTGGAGCAGCTGGAAGGAAACAACCAGTCCAACGTTACCGGAGCCCAGCATCAGCACTCTTTTTCCAGGCAAGACACCATGCAGGTTCATCATTGTCTGCGCTGCCCCTGCACCGATGACACCCGGCAGGGTCCATCCCGGGAAGGTAACCATATTTTCGGCCGCACCGCTTGCAATGATCACGGCATCTCCCTTGTAGTGGTGGATTCCATCACCGATTTTTACAACGACTTCCTTATCCTGATAGAGTCCGATCACGGTTGCATTCAGCACAACCTCAACTCCGACCTGATCTGCCTCATCCAGGAGCTGCTGTCCGATGACAAAGCCTCTTACCTTGGCTCTGTGTTCCTTGGAACCAAAGAATTTATGAATCTGTTTAAAGAGCTGTCCGCCGGGCTTTTCATTCTCATCAAAAACGACCACCTGAAGTCCTCTTTTTGCTGCCTCTATTGCCGCAGACAGGCCGGAAGGACCGGCTCCTACAATGATCAAATCATATCTTTTCATGTCCGCATCCTCCTACTCTTCTTCAAAAGGCTTGTCACTGACGCCATACTGGGTTCTTACATCCATACCTGCCTTCAAGGGAGTGATGCAGGTTCTGACATTGGGCTGTCCATCGACAACCATGACACAGTCTGTACATCTTCCGATCGCGCAAAAGATTCCTCTGGGTTTATGCTCTTTTTTTGTATAACGGTGTACCATGACACCGGCTGCTTTTAAAGCGACTGCGATAGGCTCTCCCTCGTATCCCTGCAATTTCTTTCCGTCAAAATTAAATTCCACAACAGGACCCTTTTCCTGAAGGCCAAGTATCGGATGCTCTGCTATTCTATCTGACACGATATACAGCTCCTTTCCTTCTTGTGTAAATGTCTCGGCATCTTATAGAGTCGGCTGAACATACGATTGCATAAAAAGCGCCTGTGCAAGTCCTTTGCGGATTTGTACAGACGCCTTTGTCTTAGATCATTCTCATCATATGAGTTATTATGCATTCAGGATTGTTCATGCCCCGGTGCCTTTTTGCTTTCTATGTGGAGATAGTAATCAATATTGCGGTTTAAAAATTGTACTTTTCGGAACAAGCCCTCTCTCAGGCAGTATCTACCTTCTCTTTTCCTTTCTGCCTTTCCTTCAAAAAAGGCATCATTTTTTCGACCTTTATTTCGGCCTTTATTTCGACCAGGAGACCCTGTCTCTTTCTCCCTGATAGTCAAATAGACCGTCATTTTTTTCTTCCAAAGCCTTGATCATATGATAGGTATACTCATTATAGGGAGTCGGAATCCCAAGCTCCTTTCCCATTCGCATCATTGCACCGGAGAACATATCGATCTCCGTATGCCGGCCTGCGTTCAGATCCTGCAGGGTAGAGTACTCTGCAGAGGCCTTCACAGCACTTCCCTTGCTCGACTTTTCATTGATCAGATCCAAATCGATGCCCTTCGCTTCGGCAACGGCCAGAACTTCTTTTTTCAGGCCTTCCCGAATGGCTCCCATATGACTGCTGTCCTCATAGCAGCCAACACCGGCGCCAAGAATGGCCTGGGGAAGGTTATTGCAGACATTCAGTCTGAATTTACCCCAGATTTCCTCTCGAATTCTTTCCGTAATCGTCCAATGCAGTCCGGTCCCTTTGAAAAGGGCATCTACTGCCTGAACCCGCTCGCTATCATAAGGGGCTTCCAATTCTCCAAAATAGATACCGACCGTTGTTTCCGGATTAAAAGAATAGCCGCCTTCCTTCTGATGGGAAGCTACCTTGATAAAGGAATATAAGATCTTGGAGCTGTCGATCTTCTCGGCGATGATCTCTTCGCTGTCCACACCGTTCATCAGACTCATCACGGTGGTATGCTCGCCTACTATGGTATGAATATCTTCTAATGCTCCTCTCAGGCTTCCGTATTTTAAGGCAATGATCAGAAGATCCACATCATATGCTTCTTCCGGCGTCCAGACAGCAGGATGGTAGCTTTTGCCATTGATCCGGCAGCCCTGCTCCTCCAGGCGTTTTTTCCGATCGCCCTTGGCGATCAGTCCCAGTTCAAGTTCCTTTTTTTCTGAAAGTCCCCAGATGACGTAGGAGCCTACTGCTCCGGCTCCGAGGATGGCTACTTTTTTGATCTGCATCTTCTTCATGCTCCTTATACTACTTTATCCTTTTCTTTTCGATTGATGGCAAGAATCGTTGCCGGTCGCTAGGCAGGAAATCTTTTATCGGTTCTTTTTTCCGTGTGTGCTTTTATATTTTTTCTTGCCTAGGCTCTTTTTCTCTTTTTCCTTTTTCCCTTTTTTGACTTTTGCCTCTTTCTTCCGAACAGAATAGCCAAAGGTTCCGAGAACCTGTCCCAAAGCCTGATAAGAGCCATGGGAATAGGCAATCAGATCCACCTCATCCATATGGAAGGAGCCCTTCTCATCAATATAGGCAGAATCCACGTCTACAGCGACAACCTCTGCCAGAAAGAGATCGTGACTGCCCAGTTCAATGACCTGCTTCAGACGACACTCGATATTGACCGGAGACTCTGCGATAAGAGGACATTCTATCACACTGCTCTTTTGCGGATGAAGGCCGCAGCTTTCGAACTTATCAAGCTCCCGACCGGATCTGACACCGCAAAAATCGGCTGCTTTTGCCAGTTTTCTAGTGGTCAGATTGATGACAAATTCTCCGCTTTCTTTGATTAAATTGTAGGAATAACGGGATTTTCTTACGGAAATAGATACCATGGGCGGATCGGAACAGACCGTTCCGGTCCAGGCGATGGTGATGATGTTCGGCTTTTTCTCCCGATCCATGCAGCTGACCATGACAGCCGGAACAGGATAGAGAAAATTGCCGGGTTTTGGAAAGGTAGTCTTTTCAACCATTTTCTTCTCTTTCATTTCTGCTTTCTTTCGCTAGTTATAAACTTTGTTCATGTGATCAACAGTTATATAATAGCATATTCTGCAGAGGATAGAAGAAAATGTGGGGTACAAGGCTTTTAACCGATCTACTGCAATAAAGCAAATTCATATCCTTTTTCTCTCGCCTGATCGATAAAATCTCCCAGAATCTGCGTATTCGTGGAACCACTCAAATGAAGAAGATAGATTGCTCCCGGATGTAAGTCATCAAGCAGAAGCTTTAAGGCTGCAGATGGCTCCATCTGTTCATTTACATTATAGTCATAATAAAAGCTGCTATAGAATACGGATTTGTAATTGCAATTGTTTGCAATCGCCATTCCTCTTTCAGACCAATTGCCGGAGGGGAATCGAAAGAGATGCATGGTGTAATCGAAATTTTCCAGAATATACTTATGAAGATCCATAATATCATCTTCTGTAATCGCGACCATTCCCTCTGCATCTGACGGATGAGTCATTGCATGGTTGCCTAGCTCATGCCCTTCCGCAATCATTCTCTCAACAAGTTCCGGAGCACTTTGCGCATAGTAACCTACAATAAAGAAGACTGCTGAAACATCTTTCTCTTTTAAGATATCAAGTGTTTCTGCAGTATAACCTCCCTCATAACCCAGATCAAAGGTCAGATAAATGAGAGGTGGATCTGTATCTTCTCCGATAAAATAAGCCTGATACTTTTCTCCGTATTTTTCCTGCATTTCCAGTGCTTCCGTGGGACGGTTCTTTTCGTCTCTTGTTTCACCCATTCCCCAGCCGGAGACCGTATTATCCAGGCTGTCTATATTTTCAATCGGTGTATTTTCGATATATATGGAGGTAACATTCCCTTCCTCATCTACACTTCCTTTGGGAATTTCTTCCTCAGCCTGTTCTTTTATTCCTTGGCTAAGTGTAAGTGCAGCATCCTTTACTGTCTGTTTTCCAGCATCGGCACTGATTTTTCCTGCCGTTTCAACTGCTGTATTTTTCTTTGCTTTATGAATATTTCCAACAATGAAACGAATTCCTACGATTAATAAAAGCAGGAATAAGGCCATTCCTGCTATCAGCAAACGCCTGCGAAGAATTGCCCTTCTTCTGCGCTCCCGTTTGCTTAATTTTTTCTTGCTACTCTTCTTCCCCATTATAAATCAGTCTAATCTCCATGTTAAAAAAATGATCCCTTCAATTATGATCATTTTTTAAGTTAGCCCCCCCCTAACTGCTAAATAGACAGAATTAGCGGATGAATAGATGTTTGAGAACCATATGTCCCTTCCAAAAGAAAAGATTTTTAATAAGGAAAATGGGCCGGTACGGAAAAATGTGATTTTTAGAGCGATAAAAAGCCGGAAGAATGTGCGAAAACACTATCGAAAAAGCCGGAAAGATGTGCGAAATCATTATCCAAAAAGCAGGAAAAATGTGTAAAAGCATTATAGAAAAATCAGGAAAAATGTGTAATACTATAGTTACCACTTAAAAAGGACGGTGATACACATGAAGCGAAATGCAATTTCAGAATTGATTCAATGGAAAGATAGTCCCGAACGAAAACCGATGGTGCTCAAAGGAGCCAGACAGGTTGGTAAGACATGGCTGATGAAAGAATTCGGACGAAACTATTATGATAATTTTGTCTATTTTAACTTTGATGAGGAAGACGAGTTAAAGTCCATCTTCGAGACAAATAAAAATCCTAAGCGTATCATCGAGCTGCTCTCTATGATTGATGGTGAGAAGATTGAGCCGGAGAAAACCCTGATCATCTTTGACGAAATTCAAGAGTGCCCCGAAGCTCTAAATACCTTGAAATACTTCAAAGAGAAAGCCAATGAATACCATGTGATTGCCGCAGGCAGTCTGCTTGGTACGCTCCTGGCAAAGCCGAAGTCTTATCCCGTGGGTATGGTGAATCTTCTGGACATTTATCCGCTGACCTTTGATGAATTTCTGGAGGCTACAGATTCCGGTCTGTATGCTTTTTACGAGAGCATTCAGAAAAACCAGCCTATCGAAGAGATTTTTCATAATCGTCTGCTGGAAGCTTACAATTACTATCTCATCATTGGAGGTATGCCCGAATGTGTATCCTCATGGGTTAAGTACAAAGATCCTGCCAAGGTATCGCAGATTCAGCGAGAACTGATTGAAGTCTATGAAAACGACTTTTCCAAGCATAACGGAAAAGTCAACAGCGGTCGCATCCTGATGGTATTCCGCAGCATTGTATCACAGCTTGCAAAATCGAATGAAAAATTTATATACGGTGCGGTTCGTAAGGGAGGCAGAGCCAGAGATTTTGAAGAAGCGATTGAATGGCTGGTTTCAGCCGGTATGCTGAATCGTGTCTACAATGTATCCAAGATGGAGCATCCATTGTCTGCCTTTGACAAGCTGGATCAGTTCAAGCTCTTTGTCTTTGATACCGGACTTCTTAAGCATATGGCCGGCATTGATAATGCCGCTATTCTGCTGAAATCAGACTATCAGTTCAAAGGTCCCTTAACCGAAAACTATGTTTTGCAGCAGCTTCGCGGACAGTTCGAGGTAGAACCTCGCTACTACTCCGACAAAAACGGCGAGATTGACTTTGTATTGCAAAACGGTATGGAAATCATTCCCATTGAAGCCAAGGGCGGTGAGGATAAATCAGCCCCCACTTTCAAGAAATATATCGCAGACCACAAGCCAAAATACGCCTTTCGTTTTTCCAAACGGGGCTATCGTAAAGACGGAGATTTTACCAATCTGCCCCTTTATCTTGCTCGGAAAACCAAAGACCTGTTATAAACTTTGAAAGGATTAGATCAGATTACTGGGAATAAAGCAATTATCCGCATCGATCGGCATAGGCTCTTCGCACATGCATATGATCCCGCCCTTCCCCCGTTTCAGGGATGCTTTGTCAATAAATCTGAACTTTTTGATCTCACATCTATCCGGAGAGGCACTCTTTTTGATCTCAAGCGGATGAAGCAAGTCATTTTCCTCGATAAGGAGATCGACTTCCTTTGCATTGGAATCCCGAAAGTAGCTGAGCTTTGCCTTAGACTCTGCATAGGCATAGTTCTTAACAAGCTCCATCACCACATAGTTTTCGTAGTAACGGCTGCTTGCCGCACCCTCGCGCAGCGTATCCGGTGTCAGCCACATAGAAAGATAGGCACAAAGCCCCGTATCACAGAAGTAGAGCTTTGGCGTTTTACTGAGCCGTTTTAAATCATCATTGGAATAAGAGGATAAGAGATAGATCACATGAAGGTCTGCCAGAAGCTTCAGCCAGTCTTTGGCTGTCTCGGATGAAATATCGGCCATCTCAGCCAATTTGGAATAATTGACCTGTTCCGACACAAGGGAAGCACAGGCCATAAGGAATTTACAGAAGTAAGGAATATCGGTAACACCGCCCACCTCGGCAACACGGATCAGGTAGTTATCAATATAGGAGTTAAAATATTCCTGCCGCTCTTCCTCATCCAGACCCTGCTGGCCGGGCATACCGCCCTCCCAGATCTGATGAAATACCTGAAGAACATCGTTTTTGGGAAGTTTGCTTTGTCTTGACTGCAAGGTTTCCAGTGAGAAATCTAAGTCCGTATCAAAAAGCAGTCCTGCTTTTTCCCTGGCTGATAGGCCATACAGCTCCAAAAGGCCTATTCTTCCGGTCATGGCCTCACACAGTTCTTCTATCTTGGGATGCTGCTTTGAGCTTGTAAGCCAGATAAGGCCTTTTTCCTTCCTTTCCTCACAAATCTTTTTGATCTGCTCTAACAGCGCCGGTACTTTTTGCACCTCGTCAATGAGGATGGGCGGCTTATAGGTCTGAAAGAAAAGGACTGGATCCGACTGGGCCAGCTCCCTTGCCATCATGTTGTCCATCGAGACATAGGATCTGTCAGTCTCTGCCAGATGCTTCAGCATCGTTGTTTTTCCGACCTGTCTTGCACCGGTAACAAGGATAAGTTCAAAAGAGTCGTTTAGCTTTCGAAATTTTCTTTCCGCTTCTCTTGTAATATAGGTCATACCATGTCCTCTCTTTCAGACTGATCTCTGAGTCTTTGCTTTCTCGTTTCCTTGTCTCTTCTATCAGGAGGAACACAGCATTTGGGCTTTGTCTTATGATCTTTTCTTTTTCCTCAGGGCAGAAAGAATCAAAAGAATCAGGGCTGCACCGATAAAGATACCGCTCCAGAGCAGCATGTCAGCCCGGTCTCCTGTTTTTACACTTCTGTTTGTTATTGTCTTTTCTGTTTTCGTCGTTGTCGCTGTCGTTATCTTATCAGATGGCTTGGGCGTTACCTTTGGCGTCTCCTCCGGTGTCTCTGCCGGTTTTACCGAGAGCTTCGGATAGGATGCGATATCATAAACCCAGTCTCCCTCTTCCATAAAGGGTACAGTCAGCAGAATCGGTGACATCGTTACTTCGCTGTCACTTTTTGTTGCTGTCAGAAGATAAATGCCCTGGGCAAGGTCGCTGTAGCTTATCTTACCGTTTGCATCGCTGACTCTGCTGTCTCCTGTAATGCCGGATCCCTCCAAGAGTCCGGACAGGGTCTTTGCCGCATCGATCCATTGGCTTGCTGTCTTTGTATCGGTAATCTCGATACCGGCCTGAGTAAAGGGGGCATCAAAATCAAAATAGGCTGCGCCCATGTCAGATCTAACACTGCCGATCTTATAAAGGCTAACCGAAATATTCTGAAAAGGCGTAACCGCTCCCTTTTCATCTGTCTGCTGCAGGGTCACTGTGATACTGCCGGTCCGATCTTCCTTATAGTCTTCTGCAAATACTGCTCTTCTGCATAAGAGTAAGGTAAAGAACAAAATACAGAAAGAGGCCAGAAGCTTCTTCTCTATCACCCTTTTTTTCTTTTCTGTCATCAATGTGGCCTCCTTTATTCATTCCGTTATTTTCTTCTTATTGCTTATCGTGTTCGAATTATATCTTCGTTAATTTTTTCTTTGTTTTTTACTTTTCTTTTTATCTTCTCGGATTTCTTCTTTTGCCTTTTAGCTTTTTCTCGTTTTATCGTCTTCTTTGCCTTCTTCTGAAAGCCTTTTCCTATCCCTTCGTTTGGTGATCAGAAGGATAAAAAGCAGGATCACGACAAAGATAACTGCTCCGGCTACCAAAAGAAGCAGAGGATTTACCTCTTTGCTTTGAAGGGCTTCTTGCTCCTCCTGCATTTCCTCCGTATACTCTGTCCGGATTCCTCTGATCAGGAGTCTGTGGGTATTGACACCATAGGGCGTGCAGGTAACAAGAGTAACATGGTCTTCTCCCGGAATAATATCCAGATCCTCTGTCTCCTCCGGCAGAACGGTTTTGATCTGATCCACCTCATAGGCAAGGGTCTTATCCATAACATGGATCAGGAAAATATCTCCCACTTCCATTTGATCCAGATCCGTGAAAAGCTTGGCTGTCGGCAGACCTCTGTGTCCCGCCAGTACGGCATGAGTGCTCTCTCCGCCGATGGGAAGGCTGGTGCCCTCTACATGACCGATCCCCTTCTCCAGGACATCCGTTCCAAGGCCATGATAAATAGCCAGGTTCAGATTCAGCTTGGGAATCTCAATATTCCCCATCAGGCCATCTCCGTTTGGATCAAGCAGGGTATCATAAGGATGAGATAAGACATATTCATCATCCTCATTAAAGGCGTCAACGATAACATTTTCTGTATGCTGGGCATTATAGGCTTCTGCCTCTGCCCAGATCTCTGCCTTTTTCTCTTCGCTAAGGTCGCCGACCGATTCGCTGTAGGTATTGATCAGCTGCTGATTTCTGTATTTATTCCAAAGATCACTGACTGTCGGATAGAGATAGATCCCCAGTCCGACCATAAAGAGGAGGAGGATCGCAATCCTTACCAGGATCGAACCCTGCTTTTTTTCTGCTCTTTCTTTCCTCATCCTGCCCTTCTCATTTCTTCTTAGACCTTCCTTATTCTCTGCCTTTATTCGGCTTTTTCTTCTTCAGCTTGGAAGAAAGTCCGACTATTACGACTGCGATCGCAATTCCGATCAATACGCAAAGGCCAAGCATAAGGATGCTCGGATTATTGATACCGGAAACCGGTGTCCGCTCGCTTTCCTTTGCCTGCTCGTAATCGACTCTGTGTCCTCTCACCAAAAGTCTCTGGGTATTTACCGCATAGGGAGTACAGGTTACCAGGGTCACCAAGTCTTCTCCCTCTTGTATGGCAAGGGATTCTGTCTCCTCCGGCTCAACAGTAAGGATCTGATCGACCTCATAGGCAAGGGTTTCATCCAGGATATGGATGTAAAAGACATCTCCCTCTTTTACCAGGTTCAGATCGGTGAAAAGCTTGGCACTGGGCAGTCCCCTATGTGCCGAGATAACGGCATGGGTATTTTCCCCGCCAATCGGAAGACTGCTTCCGAAAAGATGACCGGCTCCCTTTTTCAGGGATTCTTCTGTCGTATAATGATAGATTGGAATCGTTTGGCCGATAACCGGAATCTCCACATAGCCCATCATGCCGTCTGCTTCTACATTCAGCAGAGCTTCATAGTCTTTATCCTCAAGCCCATCTCGGATCGAAAAGGCATCCGGAATGCTTTCTTCATTGATCTGCTCATTATAGGCTCTTGCCGCAGACAGCATCTCCTCCATCTGCTCCTGACTGGTATGATCGGCAATGGTTTTTGTATATTGATTGACCAAAGCCTTCTCCCTTCGGCTGTTCCACTGATCACTCAGCAAGGGATAGAGCAATATGGACAAGCCTATCAAAAAGAGCAGAGCCAAAGCGATATAGTACTTTTTGCTTTTCTTTTTCATAGGATTCTCCATATCGTTCTTTTTTATAAAATATCTTCTTTACTTTCTGCTTCTTTTAAATTCCGGGAGAGACAAGGCTCTCCCGGTAATTTGTATCGCACTGCGGCGGAATAGAATTCTGTCGCTATAGCGACCCGCCGCAGGCGGAGAATCCTGCAAGCAGGATTCTATCTTTTCGTATAGGGAACTTCCTTCCTATCCGAAACTTTTTCTTACATGCTATCGCTCATGTGACGCTTTCTGCTGACTACAAAGAGTCCTACTGCAACCAGCATGATCGCAATACCGGCAATGGTGAAGAGATAAGTACCGATGCCACCTGTGGAAGGAAGGCTTGAGATCGGTGTATTCGGAATGCTGGTATCTTCGTTCTGAATCGTGATATTCTTGATTGTATCTGTACCTTCATATTCTGCGGTATAAGTAGATGTTGCTTTTCCGTCTACGGTTACTTTGTAATTATTCAGGGTTCCGTTCTCGTTATACTGAGCTTCGATTACAACCGGGATCTCTTTCTTGTTCAGAGAATAGCCATCCGGAGCTGTGGTCTCCTGCAGAGTATAAGTTCCTGCATCCAGTCCCTTGAAATTCAGCTGACCTGCATCGTTTGATGTTGCGGTATAAACCTTCTTGGTAGCATTGTTTGTAAGAGTAAAGGTTGCACCGGGAAGGGGCTCATTCTTTGTTTCTTCGGTTACCTCATCTTTTACTGCATGTGTCTTTGTCAGCTCGGTTGTAACTGTTGTACTGCTCCATGTAGCGGAAAGCTTTCCATCCAGTTCAAAGGTGTAGTGATAGGTCTTATCTTCCGGTGTATCTGTTGTCGGTGTCTTGCCTTCAACAAGGGTCGGATCATTTGAGTAGGTTACCTTTGCTGTATTGGAGTTTGGATCAAAGTTTGTCGCTGCATCCTCTGTCAGCTGTGCAGAGTAAGTAACAAGAACTGTCTGTCCTGCATGAGCCAGTGCATAATCAGAATCGAAGTCCACTGTCATCTCATGATCTGCTACGGTAAGGGTATAGGTTTTCGTATCAACTGTTGACGGTGCAACTACCTGGTCACCTACTTTAACGGTTACCGGATACTCAGCTGTGTTTTTCAGAACAAGACCTGTGCTTGTGGTATCTGTAATCTTGTAGGTTACCTGCTTATAAGCATCGGTATAAGCCGGAATGGTTCCGCTGATGCTGTAGTTTACATAATCTCCGATCGCTACATCGTCACCCTTATCAGAGTTAGCTCCGCCGGTTGTTTTGCCGCTTCCGCCTACGATCTTCTTCTCTACATTTACTGCAACAGACTTGTCATAAGCCTCTGTTCCTGCCAGAGTCCACTTATCATTTGCGCTAACAGCCTGGTTTGCCATTGTATTATCAGAGCCGCTTACGGAATAGTAAACACCGGAAAGCATGGGGTTATAAACCTTAGAAGCAGATCCGCCCTTTACCAGGATGATCCAGTATCCGGCTTCCGCTGAAGCAGTATACTTCTGTGTTGCTGTATCATAGCTAAGCTGATGAGAAGTAAGACTCAGGCTTCCGTTTGAAATCTTTGCTGCAAGGTCCTGAATTTCTTCGGATGTAGGTGCAACAGGATCTGCGATACTTACGCCATCAGCAGCGGTGTATTCTACAAAGCCGTAGTCATTATAGACACCCTTTACGATCTGATAAGCTGTTACGGTAGCACCTGCTTCTACGTCGCTGACCGTAATGGTTGCCTGATCCGTCGGTTTCGGTAGATTGTCATCTGCAAAGGCACCGACCGGGCACATTGCAAGCATCATGATGGAGGCGAGTAAAAACGCTCCAAATCTCTTAAAAACTTTTTTCATGCTTTTTTCCTCTCTTTATGCATTCGTTTTTATGGTTCCTTACACTACACTGGTTTCTTAATTTCAATCGTCGTCTATGCCGCCTCCTTTTGTCTGTTTTTTATGAACAACAGAAGCGCAGTAGCAATCACTGCTACGCCGCCGATTGTAAACGGATAAATACCAACGCCTCCTGCGGAAGGCAGGGAATAAATATGCTCTGTGTTGGTAATCTTCGTTGTCGTATGAGAAGCATCGGTCGGATCAATGACCGTCTCTGTAGTGGCCTTATAGCCGGACGGAACAACTTTTTCCGAAACGCTGTAGCTGATCTCAGCTGTCTCATCTTCTCCCTCAGCATTCATATAGTGGTAATACTTGGGGAGATAGCTCCAGGTATAGATCCAGCCCTTGTCCTCATTTAATTCCAGACTGTCCAGTCCGGCAAGCTGACCGATAAAGACCTCACTTGTGATATCTCTTGGCGACTCCATAGGATTTCCATTTTCATCTACACTTACTTCCGCCTTAATGACGGCCGTAATAGGCTGATGGCTCTTCCTCTTATCGTCCCAGACCTTTTCTACGGTCTGCGATACGGTATTGATCTGTACAACAGGCTTCTTATAAGGATCCTTTTGATCCTCATTATCTACCGTATAGCTGACATAGGTATTGTTATAATCATTTGAAAAAAGACCGTCCTTACCGGAACTCGTTGCATTTCCCTTTGCATCGGTACCTTCGTCTCCGATATCACCGTATTTTCCTTCTCCCGAGATCAGGGCATCTACACCGGCACTCGTCTTCGCAACAACCTTAAAGCGGATCTGATAGGTAATGCCATCCTCCAGATAATTTTCCTGGTCAAGGTGGAATGTTACGTCCACTGTTTTCGCTGTCGTATTTACGGTCGCCGTATATTTTGACGCATCCAGGGAACTTTCATTGCCATCTTTATCTATGGTATAGACACCGATCGTCGGATCAGTCTCCGCAAAGTCCACATTGTCGCTTAAGCTATCATGGATCGTTACCCCGGTGAAATGGGTACCGTGGGTAATTTCCTTTGCGATCGCCGAAAAATCAGCTGTCAGACTTTCCGCATCGGTGCCATCCATCCATTTTGCATAGCTGCAGTATTTTGTGCCGGAATCCGGATAAATCGCACTGACGAAGGTCTTGCACTTGGAAGCCTCTGTCGCTGCCTGTACAACATAAACCTTGGCTTCCTGAAGACTTGAAGAGGCCTTCCACTGATTTACCGCTGCGTTATAGTTATAATTGTTATTATCAGACGAACCTGTTCCATAGATCAGATGCGTGCTGTCTGCATAAGTTGATGCAACCGCTGCTCCGTCCGAACTATATCGGAAGGTTGGGTTTCCGTCAGTCAGGACGATCACATATTTTTTATAACCATCATTCTTCTTCTGACTCATCAGGGTCTCGGCTGTCATAATACCTGCCTGCCAGTTGGTTCCGCCGGTTACACTGCCCAGACTATAGTCAAAGTCTGATAAGGAAGTCCAGGTCTGTGCAACGCTCGAGCTTGCCTTGCTTTCCCTTTGTGAAGAAGTCTCATATCGTGCACCGCTTGTGACGCCGCTGCTGAACTCCACAACAGAAAGATTGATCGTCGGTTTATCCTCATCTCTCCACTGCTCTACATAGTCATTCAGTTCCTCTGTCATGGTAGCAATTGCATTATTTACATTTGTCTGCCTTTCACCTGACATACTCCCGGACTTATCGACGATCAGAACAATGTCCGCATTCTCCGGTTTTTTTACATAGCCTGTCGCATCAAGTGCCAGTTCATACTGCTCCGGATTGTCAGTATCTGCCTTTATCGTCTTTGTATGGGTAAGCTTTGTTTCATCATCCGCATTATCCGTATCCCCGCCGGGCTGATAGGTCGTATACTCATTGATAAAGGTGAAGGTTGCTGAAACATCGCTTCCGCTCGTCGGTGCCTGCACCAAAACCGATATGCCATCCTCCTGCACCTTGGCTCCACCGGTTGCCGTCGCGGATTTGGTGAAGGTATAGATATAATCATCCAGATTGCCGCCTTCCTCCATCACTCGATAAAGGTACTTTTCACTTTTCTCGAAATTATAGGTTGGCAGGGTCCAGGTATACTTGATGCTTCCGTCAGCTAAGCTTTCATGTTTTACATTGGAATCCGTCAGCCTTAAAACCGTATTGTTATAAGGGGCATCCTCTGCTTCCTCAGAAGTCTCACTGTCTTCATCATAGGTATAAGCCTTTACGGTATAAGAGATGTCATCCGCCATGGCATCGATCTTTTCCTGGCTGAGTCCTTTAAAGGTCTTTTCTACCGTAAAGTCGGCATCGTAGGTCTGAACCATCTGCAGGTTGAACTTCAGCTTCAGATTGGATGCACCGGCACCTCGCTCCATATAAAAGATCTTAATGGTATGACTGGTGCTGTCCGCAAAGGTCGTCTTAGCTGCGTTCCATTTAATGTCGTCCGCCTTTCCGGCCGCCTCAAACATGGAATAGAGGCTGGTATCCGCTACATTCTGAACCTTTACCACGCCGGTTTGGAAGTTAATGGATCCACTTCTTGCATCATGACAGCCGCCCATATCGAGGACCAGAACCCCGTCGATATAGACCCACATATCATCATCTCCGGTGAATTCGAAGGTGATCGCATGGCCATCATTATCTGTGCCTCCGTTGTACTGATAAAAGGCGGAATCCATCTCCAGTCCGAAATAGTAATCCGCATCATTCTCATCGGTGAGATAAAGGGTCTTTCCATACATGGGATCCGATGTGGAAAGAGCATTTCCCTCTGCATCATATTTATTGGTACGGTCTGTTGCAGCCGTATGATTGTCATAGCTGTTATAAGGAAGGAAGTTACCTCTTTGTGCCCAGAAGCTGGACTGTCCCCTCATGGTGGTCAGGAAATTATAGACCTCAAAATTACCGCTGCTTTCATCAAAATGGGCTCCATTGTAGCCGGAGTCATAATAATAGGTGCCGGCATCATTGATCGTACCATCCGTTCCTTCATAGACATCCTGGCGGAAAAGATGGTTCGCAGAGGTCATACCGCCGCTGTAGTTATCAAAAAACTGTCCCAGACTGCTTCCCTCCAGGCTGGATCCGTTCAGAGTATTTTTACTTGTGATAAAGGTAGGATAACCGTCATCCGAAAGGGTGGCACTCAAAAGACCCTGCTTTACATTTTTATCGGATGAGGTCCATAAAGCACCGGAAAACTGCTGGCTGGGATAGTTGACCATCTTCATCGTGATCACATCAGAGGAGTCTATGGTATCTACCGTACCCAGATTTTCATTGGCCGCTGCCAAAATCCAGGGGAAAACAAAGTCGGAAAAGCTGTCTGTTTCAAAGGTAACTGCCTGGACTTCCTTGTCAGCGGTTGTCTCCACACTGGTTGCAGAATCACTTGTCAGGTCTACGATATCGCTGACCTCACCCTTCTCATCTTCCACAAAATGAAGAACCTTGATCTCAGAGCTGTCCGCCCGGACATTTTCCTTTACCGCATCCGGAATAGAGGCTTTTGCATAGGAAAAGCTTATCTTGACGCTTCCCTCTTCCGGCTCGATCTCATTCCCTGCCGCATCGACAAAGGAAACATCATAGGCTAAAAAGCCGGCCAGACTCTGGTCTTCGCTCGTTACCTTCTCCTGCAGTTTTTCCTCAATCTTACTGTAATGGTCGCTGTTCTCCTCGATCGGAAGAACCTGCAGCTTTGCATCCTCCGGCAGGCTGCCTTTTTTTGCTTCTGCCTTTACGGTGATATTCTTATCACTGATCACCTGAGAATAGCTGACAGTTTCTTCGGAAGCAGACTCTGCAGAGCCGGCTGAAGAGCTGGAAGAAGAGCTGTTAACAGAGGAGGCATCGGCAGACGCCTGATTTTCTGTCTCTGCCTTTTCCTCTACTCCTGCAGCTGCAGCAGCTGCTGCTCCGGAGGACAGATCCGATGCATAAGCCCATAAGGCGCTGTTTGAATTTGTAAATAATGCAGACCCGGCCAGCACAAAAGCACAGGCCAATGCTGCGGCCCTTACGGGCCATTTCTTTTTTTTATTTTTCATAGGATATCTCTCTCCGCTTTTCCCCGGTTTTACGATTCTTATCTATGTACTTGCAGGATTCTCCGCCTACGGCGGAAAGCAGACTGACCGCCATATTAAAAATACTTGTTTATTCTATTTTAATTGCTTTTTGAGTTACCCCCCCCCCTAACCGCCAAATAGGTGGATTTGGCGGACGAATGGACATGGCGTTGAAAAGATGTGTTAATAAAGCTAATAAAAAGCTGAGAATGATTCTGCCGCTTCTAAAACAAGCTCTTATATCGGTCGACTCTCGTACTGCAGGTGTGAGATATGCCGTACAGCATTATGAATCTTGGCCTTTCTAAGCTGATACGGTGGGACAAAAAAAGCACACATGAAAAACCATGCCGGCAATTCATGCGTGCTTTACGATAAAAAGGCTTCCATATAAAGGTTCGGATTCTCAGTTATCTCTTGCTCTCTTTTACCTTTTGAATAAAGCGATCAAAAGCAGCCTGCCCTTCTTCTGTCTGCTTATAGACGCCGGCATCCTCCAATACCCGGAGAAAGACCAGACCGATCTCCTTTTGAAGGATTTGGTCGATGTTATCCTTATCTATTTCCGGATACTTCTGCAGGATTTGCTCGACCCAGTCGGCATGCTTTGCGATCTCCTCAATTTCTCGAAGCTTCTTCTTCTCTAAGATAGCTTCTTTGACCTCTGCCATCTCCTTTTTCAAACGGGAAGGCAGAACCGCCAGGCCCATCACTTCGATCAGACCGATATTTTCCTTCTTGATATGGTGAAGTTCCTCATGCGGATGATAAAGCCCCAGGGGATGCTCCTTCGTTGTAATATTATTGCGGAGAACCAGATCCAGCTCATAAGCTTCTCCCCTTCTTCTGGCAATCGGCGTGATCGTATTATGCCTCTCTTCTCCGCTATAGGCATAAATAAAGGCTTCCTCATCGCTATAGTCTCTCCAGACAGAGAGGATATGATCTGCCAGATCAAGCAGGCTTTCCTTCTTTTTGGAAGAAAGACGGATGCAGGACAGGGGCCATTTTACAATTCCTGCCTCTACCTCTTCATAGCCTTCCACCTGAAAACTTCTCAGAATAGGCGCCTTTTCCATAGCAAAGTGATAGTGCCCGCCCTGGAAATGATCATGACTTAGGATCGAGCCTCCGACGATGGGCAGATCGGCATTTGAACCGATAAAATAATGGGGAAAGAGCGTAACAAAATCCAAAAGCCTTTCAAAGCTTCCCCGATTGATCTGCATGGGTCTATGCTCCGCGTTAAAGACAATGCAGTGTTCCTGATAATAAACATAAGGAGAATACTGCAAATACCATTTGGATCCGTTAAGGGCAAGGGGAATGATCCTGTGATTTTCCCTGGCTGGATGATCAAGTCTTCCCGCATAGCCTTCATTTTCCGCGCAAAGCTGACACTTAGGATAAGCTGACTGACTGGCCCTTTTTGCCGCTGCGATCGCCCGAGGATCCTTCTCCGGCTTGGAGAGATTGATCGTGATATCCAGATCGCCATAGTCTGTTTTTGTTTTCCAACGAAGATCCTTTGCAATCCAGTAGCGCCGGATATAGTCCGTATTCCGGGAAAATTCGTAATACCAGTCGGTTGCCCTCTCCGGATTTTCCTGATAAAGCTCCCTGAATTTCCGGATCACCTCAGAAGGTCTTGGCGTCATGGCTCCCATCAGAGCCGTATCAAAGAGATCCCTGGATACGATGCCCTCCGGGATTAGCTTCTTTTCAACCGCATAATCGGTCAGCTCCCTTAAATCCGCCTCCAGCTCTTTTCCATCGGCCAATCTTTCTTTTCCAAAGGTAATGGCATATGCGATCGCCTCGGAAGGACTTCCTGTAAAGTCTTCTTTTTTTAATTCCTTTAAAATGCAATTGATGCTATAATTCAGATCCTCATCCTGGATCAGGCCGGCAGCCAGGCCATAGCCCACAAGACGGGAAATCGCATGATCTATTTCACACATAGCTATTCTTTTCTCTGCTTTCTTTTTTCGCTTGCTGCTTGTTGCTTGTCGTTTTATCACCTATTCGATCCGCTTTGGACCTCCTCCGGCGGAAAGTACATAAAAGCTTGCCGGATAATCGATTTTTTCCCGGTATTCACTGCCAACTCTTTCTATAAATTCCTCTACGGCATCCTCTTCCACGATAGAAACCGTGCAGCCGCCAAAGCCGCCGCCTGTCATCCGGGAGCCCAGGCAGCCCTCAATTTTCCCTGCTTCTTCTACCAAAAGATCCAGTTCCCTGCAGCTGACCTCGAAGTCCTCTTTAATGGATCTGTGCGCCTCCCACATCAGATTTCCAAAGGCTTCCAGATTTCCTTCCCGCAGAAAGGTGACTGCCTTTATGGTTCTTGTATTTTCATAGACGGCATGCTTTGCCCTTTTTCGAAGAATGGGATTGGAAAGATGGACAGAATAAGCGTCATATTCTTCATCGGAAAGCTGACCCAGGCTATTAATAGCTTTGTATTTTTGCAGCTCCTTTAAGGCTTCCTCGCATTCCCTTCTTCTGTCATTATAGGCAGAGCCGATCAGCTTATGCTTTTTGTTTGTATTGGTGATCAGCAGTTTTCTGCTTCCCAAATGCAGGGGCACATACTCATAGTCCAGGCTTGCGGTGTCCAGAAAAATCGCATGATCTTTTTTTCCGAAAGCAGAGGCAAACTGATCCATAATACCGCAGTTTACGCCGATAAAATGATTCTCCGCCTCCTGACCGATCAAAGCAATCTCCTGCAGATCAGACTCCAGCTGAAACTGATCCTTTAAGAGATAACCGGTCAGAACCTCCAGGGAAGCCGAAGAAGAAAGACCTGATCCGGCCGGAATATCCCCATAAATGACAAGATCCAGACCGCAGGGCAGCTCATAACCATGCTTTTTAAAGCAATCAATGACTCCCTTGGGATAATTGGTCCAGCCGTATTCCTCCCCGGGTCTGATCTCATCCAATGAGCTCTCGTAGACCCCTTCCTCCGGGAAATTCAGGGAATAAAAGCGCAATTTTCTGTCGCTTCGCTTTTTTACGGCAGCATAGGTTCCAACCGGCAGGGCACAGGGAAACACATGGCCTCCGTTATAATCCGTATGCTCCCCGATCAGATTCACCCTTCCGGGCGCAAAATAGATACTTCCTCTCTCAAAAGAAGAATAGAGCGTTTCAAACTTCTCAATCAGCATTTTCTTTATCATCTTTTCTTCCAACGTCATCTTAGCTCTCTCCTTCTTCTTCCTGTTCCGGAAGCTTCTCATCCACTTCTTTTTCTGTTTCCTTTTCTTCTTCCGGCTTTATTTCTCTTTTTTCCTCTTTTTCCACTTCCGGCTTTATTTCGGTTTCCTTCTCCTCAGATTCCCTCTCCTCGGCTTCAATCGCTTCCATGAAATATAATCTGGAGGAGCCGTCTGTAAAAAGACGGGTTCTTTCATTATAACCACTGCTGGCATAGGCCGGATGAAGCTTAATTCCTGCCTGCATCAAAAGTCTGCCGGATACTTTGTAATCTTCTGTCTCTCCCGGCATTTCGATTACCTTTGCCATGGTCTGATGCAGGAAGGAGCCTGTTTTCACATGAATCGGAGAAACCGTATTCACCAGATCCCCAAAGAGCCGCAGATCACGCTTCACTTCCAGGCTATAGAAATGATAACGCTGCTCCTTGTCTAAGCCCCTTGCGAAAAACTGCTCAAAGGGCTGATTTGGTCTGGCCTGCTCCTGCAAAAGAAGACCGACTGCCTTTTTCCGATCTTTGGAAACACAGGTCCATTCATGGATATTGTCCATCCGCCTGCGATAAAAGCTGCCCTTCTGCAGAATCTCCCGCCACTTTTTATAAAGTTCTACCTGCTTTTTGACCGCCTCAAGCTCTCTTTTACTCAGATCCGGCAGATTCAGCTCATAGCCCAGAAGTCCGAAGGCCGCAACATGAAATCTGGTATCCAAAGGCAGAGTTCTTAGGGTCTGATGATTGATCCCGGCAGAAACATGAGCGGACAATACCGAAAGGGGATAGCCATAGCTATAGCCCTCCTGTATCCTTGTCCTCTCCAGGGCATCTGTATCATCGCTTGCCCAGATCTGGGGAAAATAAGATAAAGCACCCAGATCAAAGCGGCAGCCGCCTGCCGCACAGCCTTCAAATAAAATATGGGGAAAGGCCTCTGTCAGATTTTTAGCCAATCTGTAAAAGCCCAGAATATAGCGATGGGCTGCCTCGCCCTGCCGCTCCGGCGGAAGGGAAGGGGAATAAACATCCGACATGATCCGGTTCATATCCCATTTTACATAGGAAATATTGGCAGAAGAAAAGACCCTGCTCATACATTCCGTCATATACTCGACCACTTCCGGATTACAAAGATCCAGAAAACGTTCGTTTCGGCCCTCCGACTGCTCTTTGCCCGGAATCTGCAGAGCCCAGTCGGGATTCGCCCGATAGAGATCGCTGTCTGTATTGATCATCTCCGGCTCTACCCAGATACCAAAATCCAGTCCCATCCGGTTAATCTTCTCTGCCAGGCCTTTCAGGCCATGGGGCAGCTTTTTCTCATTGACCGTCCAGTCTCCCAAAGAGCTTGTATCATCCTCTCTCTTTCCAAACCAGCCGTCATCCATGACGAAAAGCTCCATTCCAGCCTGCTTTGCCGCCCTCGCCAGACGCAGCAGCTTCTTTTCATCAATCTTAAAATAGGCCGCTTCCCAGCTGTTGAGGAGAACCGGTCTTGCCTTATGTTTCCATTCTCCCCTTACGATATGCTCCCTGACAAAGATGTGCATATTCTGGCTCATCCCGCCAAAACCCCGGTCGGAATAGGTCATGACCGCCTCAGGGGCTTCAAATTCTTCTCCTGTTTTTAAAAGGAAGGAAAAGCCATCCGGATTGATTCCGCTAAGGACTCTGGTCTTTCCGAAGGCATTGACCTCAGCCGAGCTGTAGTGATTGCCACTGTAGATCAGATTCAAACCATAGCAGCTTCCGGCCTCTTCTGTGGTAGTTTCTCTATGAAGCATCACAAAGGGATTTTTCCGGTTGGAAGAGACTCCGGCATAAGAGGCATTTACGATCCTTGCTCCCCTTATGGGAAGAATCTCCCTCTGCATTTCTCTTGCCCAGGCTCCTGTGAAGGTTGACATAAAATATCCATCCCTCTCAAAATCCAGCTGAAGGCTCATCAGCCTTTCCAGACGAATCTTCTGGTCAGAAGCATTGATCAGCCGGCTGTATCTGCAGATGACATCACAGTCTTCATAGACCAGATAATGCAGCTCCAGAAAAAGGTCTGCATTCCTTTCTTTCAGCCGGATCAAGAGATGCTCCCTTTTCCCGTGCTCCAGATCGGAAGAATCCGCATAGGAAGCAGGAAGACTTCTCTCCTCCCCCTCATCGGAAAGAGAATAGTCCTGAAAAAGAAAATCAGAGCTTCTGCTTCCGTCCGGATAAATAATTTCGATAAAAGGATCCCGGATATCGCCCTTTCCGTAGGAAGAATACTCCTGCCGAAGATCCTCCAGGCTCAGGCTCTTGTCCTTCTGATCATATGCCGTCATATTTCCTGCCGGAAATTCCCTCTTTTCGGAAAGAGCCTCTGCTTCCTCCAGCAGCTCTTCTGCACTTAAGTGCTCATATCCCAGAGAGGCTCCATAATAAAGATGCTCTAACTGTCCGCTCTCCAAAAGGCGAAAGAGATAGCTTGTCCCCGGTGTTCCTAATATAAAAATATTGTTCTTTACTGTAATCATACTTTTCTTATCCTTAAAGCTGCCTGTAAGGCTTTGCTTCTTACTGCTCTCCTTCTCTGGCAAGCAGTTTTTCCTTGATCTCCTGCATTTTTTTATCGTTCAGCTTATAGCATTTCTTGAAAATGATAAAAGCCAGAAGAAGAATAATGGCCGAAGGGATCGTCATCCAGACCCGAAGGCCTGACAAGGTTGCCGCAGTCTGGGTCTGGGCTTCTGTATTCAGACCGACCAGATCGATTGCAAGACCGGACAGGAAGGCTGCCAGGCCGGAAGCCAGTTTTACCGTAAAAGTCTGCATGGAGAAAATGACCGACTCCTCCCTGGAACCGTTTTTGGCCTCTCCGTAATCAACGGAGTCGGACAAAAAGACGGTCAATAAAACATTTAAAACGCCATAACCGGCATAAACCATGATTCCAGGCAGAAGAAGGAGGAACCAGGCTCCCTTATAGAGACCGGAAAAGGTCAGTCCCAGCAGAAGGGCAAAGCCGAGCACCTGAATCAAAACACCGATAGAGAAAAGGCGAAGCTTTTCCACCTTTTTCCGGATCAGGGGGATCAGTATCATGAAGATTACCTGGGCAAAGAAGCAGCCTGCCGTAAAGAGGGCGTAGACGTCTGTATTTTCCAGGTCAAACTGAAAGAAATAGAGAACCAGATTGCCGACGATATCAATTGCCAGATAAACCAGAACCACCGTCAGCACCAGACACATAGCCTGATCATTCCGGAAAAGGGAGCGGAACATGTCCGATACCTTGACGGATGCCATATCCGTCGGCTTTTTTTCCGGAACATTTAAGACAAAAACGATCTCCGAGATCAAAAAGGTAACCATAATGATCAGAGCCCACCATTTAAAACCGATCCGATAATCTGCGATCACGGCAGAACCGGCCAGAATGGGAACCACAGACATGGTAAGGACCTGGGAGAAGGCATCGCCGATGCCGGAAGCAGAACGGCCGATAGAAGAGAGCTGTTCCCTGTCCGCACCCGGATCCGTAATCGCCGGGATCATGGACCAGAAAGGAATATCCATCATGGTATAGGTAATGCCCCAGGCAATATAGATCACGGCCAGCCAGACCTTCATGGCCGTTTCGCCCATGGCATCCGGAACGGCGAAAAGAGCATAGATGGTCAGGGCATTTAAGACCGTACCGGAAAGAATCCAGGGACGAAAACGACCGAATCTGGTCTTTGTCTTTGCCACAATGATTCCCATAAAGGGGTCATTGATCGCATCAAATACACGGGCTGCCATCAGTACCGCACCGATAAAAACGGCACTTACACCCAGAACTACATTGTAATAATAAAGCAGATAGCTGTTTACCAGCATGTAAACAATATCTTTTCCAAATGCACCAAAGCAAAAGGCTGCTTTGTTTCGGACAGAGAGCTTCATTCTCCTACCTCCTCTTTCCCTTAACCCTATCTTTATACTTTCCTATATTATCTTCCTATTACTTATCCTCTTCCTTCATCTTCATGGCCAGCTTCACTACTTCATAGGCGCCGTCATAAAGGCCGATGCCTTTATTCACGATGATATTTTCACACATATCCCTCAGGATATCCTCATCCTTCAGGAAAAGGCGGATCATCTGCAGAACATGGGGAATATCCCTGCATTCTAAGCTGCCGTCTCCGATTTCTGCGGAATGAATGGCACCCCATCTTTCATGGCCGCCGATTCTTCGAATGAAGATCTTCGGTACCGGATAAAAGGAAAGCTCACTCGGCTTCGTCACCAGGACATCACAGCTTCGCATCAGAAGATTGGTCGCATAAACGGCTTCAAAAATATTTTCATGCCAGAAAGCATGGATTCCGCTTATCTCCTCCGTCAAAGCACTTTGACAGAAGCTCACGGTATCTTCCCAGTCATTAAAGTGTTCCTTGCTCAAAGAAGCCAGGGCCGGAATCTCCGCCAGAAGCTCCGTCCAGACATTTTTATAATCCCCTACATTGACATAGAGGACTGCTTTTTCCCTTTCAATCTCCGGAAGGAGATATTTGATGATGGCAGCAAAGATTTCCTTCTGGGCACCGGCTCCTCCGATTGTCAGAAGGAAGCGCATGGGCTTTTTCATTTCTTTCCGCTCGATCCTGGCCTGACAGTCTGTCTCGATATTTCTGACCAGCTCATCATCTACATAGTGGCCTGTATAGATCAGGCTCTTTGCCGGCATTTCCTTCAAAACCTTCCTCTTATTCATGCCGTTCAGGATCCGATAACCCTGGTAAGCCTGATGGGTCTGGATCGTATGAAGGCTTCCCTCTGCAAGGTGAAGGGCCATGGGCCAGTTATCCGGAATGGCATTGACCACATATTTCATGCCTCCGTGAAGAGCCGCCTGAGCCGGCCATACATGCGTTCCGATCAGGGGGATATCCTTGGGAATGTTTTTAAATACCGTTGCCATCAGCTCTGCATTTTTCTGGTCTGCCGCATTATAGGAAAGCTGACGAAAGCCTTCGTAGTTCAATGGCTCCCATACCAGCTTATTAAAAAGCCTGCTCTTCTGAGACATCCGGGAGCCAAGAGAATAGAGATCATTCTGTGCACTGATCACCTTCGTGCAGCTGGTCTGGGGATAGGAATTCAGATCCATCCAATAGGGCTTATAGCCCAGGGCATTTGCACAGCTTGCCATCGCCATGGAAATCCTATAATGACCGAAGCCCATCCGGATATTGCCGACGATCAGGCCTTTTTCTCTATCGAATTCTTCCTCTCCCTTTTCTTCCGGATCCAGAGGCAGGCAAATATCGCTGACGCCGAGTGCCGGTCCGATATAGGGATTTTTCTTAATGATTGTCGGATAGGAAAGATCCGAGTCATCTCCGAATTTCTTGGCATATTTTTTCTTGGATCTGACTGCCGCCTGATATTTTTTCTTACTGATCTTATTTCCGAATATTACTTTTGATCTTTCTTCCATTTTATGAACCCTCCTCGGTCTTATTTTTCTTTCTCTGTCTGATCTTCTTGCTCGGTCTTATGAACAAGAATTCCTTCTATTAAAATCTCAACCACTTCTGCCAAGGCATCCCGGTACGCAATCTGATTCTCAATCAAAACATCTGTCTGGAAAAACTGCTCGATACTCGCCTGAAACATGCTCTTAAAGATGGGAATAGAGATCGGACGAATGACTCCCTCTTCCATCCCCTTCTCCAGGAGTCCGATTGTTTGCTCCCAGCCGGTTTCCAGTCTCTCTGCTACATGGGCATAGATTTTGGGATATTTTTCCTTTAAAGTATTCAGATTTTGGAAATTGATATTGTAATACTGCTCCGGCATTGCCCCCAGAGTTCGCCTCAGTTTCTCCAGGGTTGAGGCAGTTTCATCCTCCATGCTGCACTTTTGCAGCTGCTTGATCGAATCAAAGACCTCATCTACCATCATATTAAAAAGGGATTTCTTATCCGGGATGATCTTATAGATCGTCTTCTTACTGATATGAAGCTCTCTGGCCAGATCATCCATGGTGAACTTCAAACCGCTCCGGTTAAAAAGAAGTGTTGCCTTTTTTATGATTTCCTGCTTTAACTCCTGCTCTGTCATAGTCCAACCCCCTTCCTATGGCAGTTTTTAAGTTAGTATTTTGTGAAATTATCTTGGAAACTATTTAATCATTTTTAGTTTCCATCTATATAGTAACACTATCTCCTTTTGTCTAACAAGCTCTTTAAAGCACAAAATACGACACTGGTTTTTATGCAAGGTGACGAGAAGGGTGCATATTGCTATAAATCAGGAGTTATTGAACACAAAAGAGCCTGACAAACGGCTGAGAATGATCCTAGGCAGAACATCTCAGCCTTTTTGGCATAGCCATCCATGATTCTTATATCCGAAGCCAAAATAATTTATGCTGCAAGATATTTATCCCCCTCTTTATACGATTATTTATAGAGTCGTTCGATTGCCTGCGGAGCATTCATTTTCTATTAAACAAAAACCCGCCTTCAGCCCTTCCTTTATAAAGGCTGAAGACGGTTTTTATCAATTCGCTTTGTCTAATAATATAAATATTTTGTTTTTACTCATATCGCAAGGCATCGATCGGATTCATCCTGGCGGCATTTCTTGCCGGATAGTAACCGAAGAAAAGTCCGACGGCCATGGAAAAGCCGACAGATACCAAAATAGAGGTCACGGAAACGGCTGTCGGATATCCCATAATATGGGAAGCCGTCACACCGATCGCAACGCCAAAGGCCACACCGATCAGACCGCCGACCAGACAGAGAATCACGGCTTCCGTAATAAACTGCATCATGATATGTCCGTTTTCTGCTCCCAGAGCCTTTCTGGTACCGATCTCCCGGGTTCTTTCCGTTACGGAGACGGTCATGATATTCATTACACCGATACCGCCTACCAGAAGGGCAATTCCTGCGATCAGGGAAATGGCCAGGGTGATCTGCTTCAATACCGTCTTTGTCTCTTCCACTATGCTTTGCATACTGTAAGCATCCAGTGTCAGTTCCTCGGGTATGGTCATATGCTGGCTAAGATAGGACTTCACCTCCTCTGACAGCTGGCTGGTATCTGTTCCCGTGGAAGCAACCAGGGTAAAACTACTGATATCATAGTTATGATTCATATTCTGTGCCGTTTTTAAAGGAATAAAGGCAGATGTTACCAGAGTTCCGGAACTCATGCCGAAACTCGTATCTTCCTTATATTCGTAGACACCGACAACGGTATACTGATCATAGCTGTTATTGACTTCGATCTCAATTTGTTCGCCGATTGCCGCTTCGGATGAACCAAAGACAGTTTCTGCCACCTTGTCCGAGATCAGTATGCTTTTGTTCGCATTTTCGTAATTTGCCTTTGTTAGGGAATTCCCGGCTACCAGAGTATAGGAATTTGCCTTGAAATAACCGGCCGAAACACCGGTAAGGGAAACCTTCATATTTGAGGAATTGCTGCGGACGGTACCATCCCCTACACTGGAGGTGACGGAAATCGCATCGATCTCCTTCTGATACTTATCGATTAGCCCCTGCAAAACCTCTTTACTGAAGGTCGGGTAAGTTCCTGTATAACCAGCCCCGTCTCCGGTATAATCTTCGTAAATATATACTTCAATATTATTGACGCCCAGACTTTCCATACTGGAAGTGGTCGACGCCGTAAGGGAATTACCGACGGTCATGATCGCAATGACGGATCCGATACCGATGATAATGCCCAGCATGGTCAAAAAGGAACGTTTTCTGTTTGCTTTGATGCTGGATAAAGCCAGCCTTGTATTTTCGATCAGCATAGCCTCTCCCTGCTTTAATCTATAATCTCACCATCATGAATCCTGATCCTCCTTTGGGTTTCCCTCGCAAGCTCATCTGCATGCGTGATCAGAATAATGGTCTTATTTTCCTCTTCATGGAGCTTGTGAAAAAGATCCATGACAATTCGTCCCGTTTTGGAGTCCAGAGCGCCGGTCGGCTCATCCGCAAGGATGATATCCGGGTTATTGGCCATTGCTCTTGCAATCGCCACCCTCTGCTTTTGTCCTCCGGAAAGCTCATCCGGTCGATGATCCATTCTGTCCTTCATTCCGACCAGATCCAGAAGCTCGATAGCTCTCTGCCTTCTGATTGCCGGCTTTACCCCTGCATAGAGCATGGGAAGTTCCACGTTCTGGATACAGTCGCTTCTTGGAATCAAATTATAGTTCTGAAATACAAATCCGATGGATCGGTTTCGAAATTTGGACATCTCCTTGTCCGTGGACAAGGAGGTATCTGTCCCTGCCAGAAAATAGGAACCGGAGGTCGGACGATCCAACAGACCGATAATGTTCATCAGGGTACTTTTTCCGGATCCGGAGGCACCGACAATGGCAAGAAATTCGCCGTATTTTACCTCCATCGTGACATTATGCAGAACCGTCAGCTCATTTTCCGTTCCCTGATAATAGGTTTTTACGATATCCTTCATCCGGATTACAGATTCACCCATCAGTCTACCCCCGTGAGCGCATCCTCATCCCCTGTTGTATCACTTGCAAGAACCTGAATCTGATCTCCTTCTGCAATCTCTTTGGAAGTGATCTGGGTGTAATAATCATTTGCCACACCGGTTTTTACCGTGACTTCCTTGATGCTTCCGTCCTCTTCGACCTTCATCACGGTGGCATTGCCGCTGGCATCCACATTGATATCAGCCGTAGGTACAAGGAGGGCATTCTCTGCGGAATCCAGAACAAAGTTCATTTTCGCTGTCATACCAAGCAATATCGCATCATTCTTATCATTAATAGTAACATCCACACGGTAGGTTGCCCTTTCCGTAGATACAGAAGAGGTAGAAGTCGTCTGGCTGTTTGAAGAACTTTGCGCATTGGCAGAATTCTTTGTTGCCGTCGGTGCAATAAAGCTTACCGTTCCCTCAAGAACCGTATCTCCTGTTGCCTCTGTTGTGATATGCACGGTCATTCCCTGCTTGATCTTGCTGATCACAGCCTCATCTACATTGGCAGATGCGATCAGATCCCCGGTATTGTTGATGACCACACCGTCTGTGCCGGAATAAGCCTGTCCTTCTTCTACATTTACGGCTGTTACCGTGCCGTCCATGCTGGCATAAACTTCTGCCTTTGTCAGCTCTTCCTTGTCCTTGGTGATGGTATCCTGGGTGGTCAGGTTAGAACTGGAAGCAGCAAGTTGAGCCGAGCTTACGGCATCCTGACTGGAGGATACGGAAGAAGCCCCGCTTGCAGCGGTAGAATTCATATTCTGAGCCGCTGTTTCGACTGCACGGTTTGCCGTTGTCAGAGCTGAGTTTGCATCATTTACGGCACTTTCGGCAGCCTGTCTCTGACTCACGGCAGTATCATAAGCCTGCTTTAATTCATTGATCTGAGCATCGGTATAGCCGCTGCTTGTCTGATTGCCGTTCTCATCCAGGCTTGTTGTAGCTCTATTGTTCTTTGCCTCATTATAGGCCGCAAGCGCTGCATTTTCTGCATCCTGAGCAGTAGAGAGCGTGGTCTGGGCATCGCTTAAGGTATTCTGGGCCGTTGCCTGATCTTCAAGGGCATTATTATATTCTGTTGCCGCTGCCTGATTGGCAAAATCCGCCTGGGTCTGTGCCTCAGAAACCTGTCTGGATGCCGTATCAATGGACTCGGCGTCCTGGGCACTTTGTGCAGATGCGGCAGCTTCCTGGGTCTTCAGATCATTTTCTACCGTTGTCATATCCAGGGTATAAAGAAGATCGCCCTTCTTTACCTCATCTCCGACCTTTACGTTGACGGATTTGACCGGGTAGCTGTTTGTCGTAGAAGAAGACTCAGATGCTGTCTGTGCACTGCTGATGGTACCTGTCACCATGGTGGTAGCTTCAATATCCTTCTTCTCTACACTTACCGTTTCAATGGCATTTCCGCTTTCCGTTCCGATCAGGGAAGCCGTCTGAAAATGTCTGTAGATGCCAATTCCGCCAATCACAAGGGCTGCAGCAATTACAATGGCAAGTACTTTTTTCTTCACTGATATTACCTATCCTTTCCTTTTCCACACAGGCTCTGTCTTCTCTCTTTCCTGCCGGCTTTGACAGGAGTATCAGATGAAATATTCTATGGTTTTTTCCGGGGTAAGCATGGTTTCTGTATTATAGATCAACACCGCTTCCCTGTTTTCGATCCTGCCCATGGCAAAATCTCGTTCCGACTCCTCATTCAGCCTTCCGTAAGGAATGATCCTGTTATAGGAAAAAGGATGCTCCCAGTCCAGTTCAATCGCCGGATCTGCGATCTTCTCCTGATAATAGGGGTCAAAGGCCTTCATCCGGCAGTTTTCCTCTCCGGTCAGAAGAATATAGTGCTCTACCTCATCCAGATGCAGTCTGACAATGGCAACACCGCCTCTTTTTACTGCATCCACCAGCCTGGAATCCCGGTCAATATAAACCTCTTTGTCTCGCAGATAGCTGCAGGAAATCGGCAAAAGCCCTGCCTCTCCGGCTCGATCAAGCCAGCTAGAGATAAACATCATTGCCATTCTGGAGGTTCCGAATTTACCGGCTTCTCCCTTGGGACTGTAGGTATCCAGGCTGTAAAGCATAATATTTCTTACGATCTCCGGCGGGATCTGCTCCCGTTCAAAGAGATAGCTGATCGCATTCAGCATGGTTGTCGGTCCACAGTCATATTCACTTGTCTGATAATGTAATGGATTTTTCATCATTCTCAATTTTCTTTTGAAGCAGTCCCGGATAGGGCTGCTCAAACCGTATTATATCATGTAATACACTTGTGTCAATACAAAGAATCCTGCTTGCGGGATTCTCCAAGTAAAGGCTGAGATGTTCTGCCTTTACTCGAGTTTCATCAACATATTTTATCGGATAGAAAACTTCCTATCCGATAAAATAAGAAGACGAGAAGTTCCTCGCCTTCTCGTCTCCCTTTCGTTTCTTTCGCGCACTCGTCCTGATAAAAGCGCATCCGCAACCTTAATCAGGCAGCTTTTCGTAAATGATCATAAAGCTGTCGCCGTCTTCTACCGAAATACTCTCTATGCTGTGCTGGGAAAGTTCTTCTCCTTCGAAGACTGCCCAAAAGGCGCTGTCCTCAGTGAAGTCAACTGTCTCCCCATCCGCAGAAGTAATATAGTCCCCATTCGGACCGCTCTGATAAGCGACCAGACCCTGGTTTACCAAAAGGCTTTCCAGATTGGTCTCATCTGTATAGAGGGTATATACCTTTTTTCGGTTATTGGCATGAATAAAGGTTACCTTTACCTTTTTGGAGCCTGCATCCTTTGGCGGCCTGCTCCGAATAAATAAAACCACGCCGATCACAAGAACCACCAGAAGGATCAGGATTAGAAGTTTTCCTCTGGGTGACAGTCTTTTTTTTCGCCTGGATTTTCTGGATTTAGCCATTAAACTTCCTCTACAAGATCAAGCGCATGTTCCTGATCCAGCTTTGCACAAATCTCTACAAATTTCTCCAGGGGAAGATCATGCATCTGCTTTTTGCTTCCTCTGACATTGACAGAAACGGTTCTGGTTTCTGCTTCCTTATCTCCGAGAACAAGAACATATGGATCCTTGTAATTTCTGAACTTCTTGATCTTCTGATTCATATTGTTATCAGAATAATCTGCTTCTACCCTGATACCGATTGCTTCCAGCTGTGCCTGCACTTCCTTTGCATAAGCGTTATGCTCCGGCTTGATCGGCACAATGCCAACCTGACAGGGGCTGAGCCAGAAGGGGAAGGAAGCCTTAAAGTTCTCGATAATGATACCGATAAATCTCTCCAGAGATCCGTAGATCGCACGGTGAATAACGACCGGCATCTCCTCTCTTCCCTCTGCGGAGGTATATTTTAAGCCAAAGTTATGGGGCAGCTGGAAATCAAGCTGAATGGTTCCGCACTGCCATTCTCTGCCAAGCGCATCCTTGATCTGAAGGTCGATCTTCGGGCCATAGAAAGCACCGTCTCCTTCGTTGATCTCATATCCGCCTTCGCCGTATCTCTCATCCAGGATAGACTTTAAGGCTGCTTCCGCCCGGTTCCAGACTTCAATATCACCCATGAAATCATCCGGACGGGTAGAAAGCTCGGCCCTGTAGCTGACGCCAAAGGTCTTGTAGATCTCATCTGCAATGGAAATGATATCTGCGATCTCATCCTTGATCTGGGATTCCATAACAAAGGTGTGATCATCATCCTGACGGAATTCCTGTACACGGAAAAGACCGTTGAGCTGGCCGGATTTTTCCTTACGGTGAAGAACATCATACTCACTGTAACGGATCGGCAGTTCCTTATAGGAACGAGTCTTTCTCTTATAAGTCATCATCGCATTCGGACAGTTCATCGGCTTTGCAGCCATGGTGTCAATATTCTCGCGGTTATAAATAACAGAACCTTTTTCGATCGCAGTCTTTACTTCTTCTGCATCCTCGGAAAGGTTTTCCATTACGCCGTCAATCTCCATATCTGCCTTTGCAAATCCAGAAATACCCGGAACAATGAACATATTGTTCAGATAATGTGCCCAGTGACCGGAGATCAGCCAAAGCTTTTTGTTGTTGATCAGAGGAGCGGAAATCTCATGATAACCATGCTCTGCCTGAATCTTACGAGAATACTTGAGCAGGGTCTGATACATGGTCCAACCACGCGGCAGCCAGTAAGGCATACCCGGTGCGGTCTCATCAAACATGAAGAGTTCCAACTGGGGACCCAGCTTTTTGTGATCTCTCTCCTGTGCTTCCTTGATCAGCTTCAGATGCTCCTTGAGCTGATTCTTGTCCGGAAAAGCATAGAGATAAATTCTCTGCATCTGATCCCTTTTCTCATCGCCTCTCCAATAAGCACCGGAAGTGGATTTGATCTTATAAGCTGCATTCATCAGCTCCTGGGAATTCTCAACATGCGGGCCGCGGCAAAGATCCACATAATCATCACCTGTATAATAGATCGTGATGATCTCGTCCTCGGGCAGATCACGGATCAATTCTGTTTTGAATTTCTGGTCCTTGAAAAGCTCCAGGGCTTCTTCCTTGGAAACCTCTTTTCTGGTCCAGTCTTCTCTTCTCTTTATGATCTCTCGCATCTTATCTTCAATGCGGGGAAAATCTTCTTCTGTAACTGCTTCCGGAAGGACAAAATCATAATATGCACCATCTGCGATCTGCGGTCCGATCGCATACTGAGTTTCTTTTCCGTAAAGCTCGATAACTGCCTTTGCAAGGATATGCGCCAGGGAATGACGATAAACTTCAAGGTACTGTTCCTTATCCATTTAAGTTACCTCTTTTCATAATCTCAAAATATTGCTTATATATTATAATAATGCAGTTATTTTATGTCAATCTGATATACAGTAGTCTTTTGCGTGCTTACTGTAAAATATCCCTCTAATGATCCTTAGCAAAAGCTATATACAAATGAATACTCATACTGCAAAGGGAGGGAAGATATGCACGCAAAAGACGGTAACGAGGCTTCCGTAGGGAGCTGCAGGCTGGCAGCGCAGACGAGAGCACTGTGCCCAAGGGGCCGAAGGGCTTTAGCCCTGAGTGAGCGC